>CAYPJI010000006.1:21392-22435 GCA_964411045.1 uncultured Methylobacter sp.
GCTTCCGCTTTGACGACAAGGCGGGAAAGGGCTCTTATTTTTGCTCAGGCTGCGGAGCCGGCGACGGGTTCAGCCTGCTGCAGAAAGTCAATGGCTGGTCGTTTGCTGAGGCCGCAAACCGCATTGAGGAAGTCATAGGTAGGTGCCATGCAGCCCCTGCCCCGGAAAAAGCAGATCACGGTCACAATGAATCCCGGCTAAAGCGTATTCATTCCGGTCTTGCTCGCATCACACATCGCGATATCGCCGGACAATACCTGTTAAACCGGGGAATATCCATTTTGCCTAAACGTGACGTTTATTTTCATCCAGGCGTCGATTATTGGTGTAAAAACGATGCCGGCAAGCCGGTAAAGGTTGGCACATTCCCGGCGATGGTTAGTATATTCCGCAACATCGCCGGTGAAGTTTGCAGCTACCATATCACTTACCTTAATGATAACGGCCATAAGATAGAAGGATATCCAGCCAAAAAATTCTTACCCAAAATACGCGAGATGCCGGGGGGCGCTATTAAACTGGGCGGAATAGGCGAAACCCTAGGCATAACCGAGGGCATCGAGACTGCGCTGGCCGCTATGCAGGATGAAGGCTATCCATGCTGGGCGGCTGCCAACGCAACAATGATGGAACAGGTAGAAGTTCCAGATCATGTGCGAACAGTCGTCATCTACGCCGATGAAGACAGCAGTTTTGCCGGACAGAAGGCGGCTTATACCCTGGCTAATAGGCTGAAGGTCCAGAAAGGCAAAGAGGTTTGTGTGTCCCGCATCCTTGGCAAGGAAGTCCCGGTTCATATAGATCGAGGCATAGATATCGATTATGTCGACTATATCCAGAAGCACCAATGACTGAATTCGGAAAGCGCCCGCTAGACCCCTTCTGAATCAGTCGTAAACTGCCTCTAGATTCATAAACAAAGAGGCAGTCATGACCCAAAATACAATTTCTCCCGCCCAATACCGGGTGGCACACAACGCGGCTACTCGAATTAATGGCGCATTAGCATCATTGCAAAGAATCGACAGCCAAACCCTTAACCA
>CAYPJI010000007.1:0-11277 GCA_964411045.1 uncultured Methylobacter sp.
CAAGATCATGCTGAAATATTCCGTCATGCTTTTGATGCTTAAATGGAACGGTGAACTGGACGCTATACTTAATTAACAATGCCCAATGATGTAGCTAACAACTGCACATTTGGTATTGGAGGGTTAGTGCATATGGGGCCATGTACAGACGAGGAACTTAGGCGCCCTGTCAATGAGCAGCAGGTAAATGCTCAATTGGCCCATCATGTGGAAGCTGCTGAACGAGCAGTGCGCAGGAGGGTTATTCAGCAACAGTTGTCCCAAGAGCAGTATGACGCACTTGTAAGTTTCACTTTTAATGTTGGAGCTGGAGGAGCGCGTCAGACACTAAATGCGGCCAATCGCGGAGCCAACAACGATGTGGTAAATCATATGAGCCAGAATATTTATATTCATCCGCATGACTCAGCAGGCAGGAGACAACGGGCCATACGCTCACAAGGCCTTGTTAACCGCCGTAGCGAAGAATCTGCCCCTTTTTCTGGGCAATAAATTACACTTTGCATATAACATGAATGTACTTTCAATTATTCTGAGCCTTACCTTGGCCTTAACTCCTACCTCCTCGTACTCACAAGAGCCAAGTTGTGCAAAAGAGTTAGGCAAAAAAAAATCTCAGACTTTAGTTAACTGGTGTTTAGAGGTCACTCCAGCCACGCATCCACCTTGTAATTTAGAAAATTCGTGCGATTTAATCGTAGGAGAAATACAGCGAGGCTGTCGCTTACTTATAAATGATAAAAATCGCCCATATTATTGCCTTTTAACTTACAACATTAAAACACCGTAATGCCCAACAATGCCATCAACACGGACGCGGTGCGCTTCCTTATCTTTGCGTTAGGCCACTTTTAAACACATCGAATATCAGGAAATGCTCGAAATATCACCGCTGCAAGAGAATGATCGCTCTCAATGGGACAAACTGGTTCGTGAATACATGGCGTTCTACAAAACAGTAAGAACTGATGCAGAGTACGATGCCCTATGGCAACGAATCACCGCGAACCGCGAAATACATTCTGTCGGCGCTCGCATCGGCGGTGTTCTGGTTGGTTTCTCCCATTACCTATATCACAGCAGTTGCTGGAGTTCTGACGTTTGCTATCTTCAAGACTTGTTTGTCGATGAAGAGAGCAGAGGCAGAGGGATTGGACGTGCGCTCATAGAGTATGTGGCATGGCAGGCCAAGTTAAAAGAGTCGCCAAGGCTTTACTGGCTAACGCAAAGCTCCAATGAAGCTGCTAGGGCGCTGTACGACAAAGTAGCGTCACACGCCGGTTTTATTCGGTACGAAAGATTATTAGTGTGAGCGCACATCAAGGGTACCGGCCTAACTTGACGCTGCATCGGACTCCGCTTCTCTCCGCCAGTGAGCTCGTTAAACTCAACTCATAAATCGAAAAGGAAAGATGAATGTTCGAATGTAGTTTTGAATTGAACGTCAAACCGATGAGCGATTTCAAGATAGGTACAATACCATTTCCAACCTTCTCTGACCTTGGTCAAAATGCCAATAAACGTGCGCTGGCCTGCGTGAAAGGGCAGGACCGATTTCGCCAGGAAAATACTTCATAGTCGATCGCGAACATGGAGGTCGTCTTGGTTGGCTTCGCGATCTGTTTAATGAACACGGAGAATGGTTTGCACTTTATGCAGACGATGGGCAAATTAATGATGAGATGCTTTGCAATCAGGTAAAAAGAGGTAATTTTCGTTTTCACCCGAAGGGTGCACTTGGTCGTAGTAAAGGGTGTATAACGATAAATGAGTTCTCTCATTTCCATCAAATTCGTGCCATCCTTTGTGGCAAGTCGCCAGAAGTAATTCCTGGCAGCGCTCTGAAGGTGTACGGGACGGTCACGGTCAAATGAAAAAGTGGTTAACCAAATTTTGGTACTTGAATCCAGATAGTTTCCGCCCCCACTAAAGCATCGGTAACGCTGTTATTGATTGGCTAAGCGTACAATCCGTTGAGCGTCCAGCAGATATCGAGTTAGTCTATGTTTTACTTCCGGCGTTTCTTGTGAAGCGTTTTTATGGCCATTACAGTAGGTTCGGGTAAGTTACGAACGGCAAATTCCATCTCCGCCCAGCTCAATACAAAGGCACGCAAAAGCACGGGGTCAAGTCTTGAGCCTGACATTGCTCTCAACCGGAGTGCGGTTATAAGGGGGGGTGTTTTTTTCAGCTTGCCGTGCCGCGCCCGGTTAGCTTTACGTTAGAGAGATTCCAAGACCAGCCGAAATCGCTTCGCTGGGAGGCATCTGATTCCAATGCGGAAGCTTGCAACTTCATCTTGGAATCGATCGGGACTTCAGCCCCGCTAAGAGAGCGCATCCGGCACTGGCTATCGAGGGTTACGCGGAACTTTTGGGAACGCTTGCAGGTGCGGGCTATGAGGTTCAGGAGGATACATCGATTCATGAAGTCACTCGGCTTCAGGCCCGATCCATTTGGCAATCGCATTGAACTCATTTCAGCCGATGCAGTTCTCTAGCTCTTCATTCAACCTGGACGCACACAAGGCACGCGCCGGCTAATTCAAACGTTAATTGTCATAACTCATTCACAAGGACTATCAACCAATGCACATTGCCATTCTGACATTTCAAGGCTTCAATGAACTCGACTCACTGATTGCTCTCGGTATCCTGAATCGCATCAAGAAACCAGACTGGCGAGTGACGATCTGTTGTCCAGAGCCGGAAGTTACGTCTATGAACGGTGTCACCGTACATGCGCAGTCAATGCTTGAGGACGCCAACTCAGCTGATATCGTTATTGTTGGGAGCGGGGCTCAGACTCGACAGATTATCAGCAATCCCGAGCTGATGGGCCGGCTATCCCTTCATCCCGAAAATCAACTTATTGCCGCGCAATGCTCAGGTGCGCTGATTCTGGCTAAGCTTGGATTGTTAGGCGCTGTTCCTGCATGTACGGATCTGACGACAAAACCGTGGGTACAAGAAGCAGGCGTGGAGGTCCTGAACCAACCATTCTTCGCTCATGGCAACATCGCGACCGCTGGCGGATGCCTCGCTTCATCTTACTTAGCCGGCTGGCTCATTGCGAGAACCGAGGGACTGGAAGCGGCCTCTGCCGCGCTCCATTACGTCGCTCCGGTTGGGGAGAAAGAAGCTTTTGTCGCTAATGCGCTCAAGAACATCGAGCCTTATTTACCTGCCGCGACGACACCTGACAAATTATTCCAGCCGACCGCTTTCTGCTACGCTCCAAGCGTCGGCTGAATTCAACGTTGAACACCTTAAGGAAACTAATGCATGTCTCCGAGTGAGTTAGAGAAATATCTTCACGACCACATCCCCCTTTCAAAGGCGATGGAAATCGGCGTAATCCAGGTACAACCTGAAACCGTCATCCTGAGCGCGCCTCTTGTGCCGAACATCAATCACCGTGATACCGTCTTTGGCGGAAGCGCGTCCGCCGTGGCAATTTTGGCAGCGTGGTCTCTGCTGCACACCCGTTTATCCGGCGAAGGCATAGCAAGCCGCTTGGTCATCCAACGGAACACGATGTCTTATGAGTTGCCAATAGACGGCACATTCACCGCTGATGCAGCCATCGCAAACGCTGAAGCGTGGGAGCAGTTTCTTCGCATGCTCAAACGCCGGGGTAAGGCCCGCATCACAGTCACCTCTGTATTGAATTTCGATGGCAAAGTAGCGGGACGATTCGAAGGTGAGTTCGTAGCGCTGGGTGATAAAGCCGCGCAACGCCCGGTGAATTTAGACGTTATGCAGTTACTCGAGAAGAAAAATGTACTAATTTTCAGAATAAACATGTTAGGCCGGAGGCGGATGTCTTATGAAAAGCGAAAAAGAGAAGATGCTCTCAGGCGAGCTTTATAATCCCCTCGGCCCGCAACTGTGCAGGGAGCGCGACCGTTGCCGCGACCTCTGCCTGCTGCTCAATGCTACCCGCGAGGATCAGAAGGAAGAGAGGCGGCGTCTGCTTGTTGAGCTTTTTGGAAAGAAGACGGATACCTGGATTCAGCCGCCCTTTTTCTGCGACTACGGCACAAACATCGTCTTGGGCACTAAAGTTTTCTTCAACTTCAATTGCGTGGTGCTCGATGTCGCACCGGTGACCATCGGCAGCAACGTGCTCTTTGGTCCGTCAGCGCAGATCTACACGGCCACCCATCCAGTCAATGCCGCCGAACGTCGCAAGTGGCTCGAATCGGCCAAGCCGATCACCATTGGCTCTGATGTGTGGGTGGGAGGCGGTGCGGTCATCTGTCCGGGAGTGACCATTGGCAATAGATCGGTCATCGGTGCAGGAAGTGTAATCACCCGTGATATTCCCTCCGACGTGATTGCGGCAGGAAATCCAGCCCGCGTCATCCGCGCGCTTCCTCCTGAAGCCTCAAAGGATGCCTGAGCGGTGCTGGTTTGAAGATGCAAACCCATGAGGCGGATTGGTTTCAGCAAGCCGCACCACGGGCGTTAGAACCTTTAAGCCTGTGCGGCCACTGCATTAGAAAGATTGTTTACCCCACCCAAACCCTGGCATTCCTGAACATACGCATCCAGGCGCCATACTCCTGCCAGTCATCCGGATGCCATGAATTCTGCAGCGATCTGAAACAACGCTCAGGATGCGGCATCATGATGGTAAACCGACCGTCGGTCGTGGTCAGGCCGGTGATGCCGAATGGCGAACCGTTAGGGTTGGCCGGAAACTGAGTCGTCACTTCGCCGTAGTTATCGACATAACATAAGGCCACCGCTCCGGCATCCACGGCCACGGCGGGGTCCGCGGCGAACTCGGCACGGCCTTCGCCATGCGAAATCACTACAGGCATTCTGGAGCCTTCCATGCCGGCAAACAGAATAGACGGCGATTTTTTAACTTCGACCAGTGCCACGCGCGCCTCGAATTGCTCGGACGTATTGCGCATGAAGCGCGGCCAGTGATCGGCGCCGGGGATAATGTCTTTCAATCCCGACATCATCTGGCAACCGTTGCAGACACCCAGGCCGAACGTATCCTGGCGCTGGAAAAACGCCGCAAACTCATCACGCGCACGCGGGTTGAACAGGATCGATTTGGCCCAGCCGCCGCCCGCGCCCAGAACATCGCCGTAGGAGAAGCCGCCGCAGGCCACGAGGCCTCTAAACTCAGCCAGGCTGACGCGGCCTTCGATGATATCGCTCATGTGCACGTCGATGCTGGTGAAGCCGGCGCGGTCGAACGCCGCCGCCATCTCGACGTGGCCGTTGACGCCCTGCTCGCGCAGAATCGCGACCTTGGGCCTTGCCGCAGCCACGAAAGGCGCGCTGACATCGTCGTTGACATCGAAAGTCAGCCGGACATTCAGGCCCGGATCATGGTCGTCGGCGATGCGCTCGAACTGTTGCTTCGCGCAATCCGGATTGTCGCGCAAGGCTTGCATGCGATAGCTGAGCTCAGACCAGACCGCCTGCATTTCGGCGCGGCCGGCTGAATAAACCAGTTTACCGGCATGACTGATCGACAATTGCGGTTCTTCAATGACATTACCGATAACGTAAGTGCAATCTATCAAACCGGCATCGCGCAGCAGGTCGATGACTTCCTCGCAATCGCTCTGGCGAACCTGTATCACGGCACCTAGCTCTTCATTGAACAAGGCCGCCAGGACATCATCGCCCAGATGGTCCAGCGTCATTGATACGCCCAGACGTCCGGCGAACATCATTTCGGCGACCGTAGCCAGCAGACCGCCGTCGGAGCGGTCGTGATACGCCAGCAGCTTATCCTGACTGTTCAGCTCCTGAATAGCATCGAAGAAAGCTTTGAATAAAGCCGGATCGTCCAGATCGGGACACTCGTTGCCGATCTGTTTGTAAACCTGCGCCAGCACCGAGCCGCCCAGGCGGTTTCTGCCCGCACCCAGATCGATCAGGATCAGCACGCTGTGCTCGCCCGGCGTAGTTCTCAACTGCGGCGTCAGGGTCTTGCCGATGTCGGACACCGGCGCGAACGCGGTGATAATCAGCGACAACGGCGACGTCATGGTTTTCTCGCCGCCCTCGTCTTTCCAGACTGTCTTCATGGACAGCGAGTCCTTGCCTACCGGTATGGCGATGCCCAACTGCGGGCACAGGTCCATGCCGACCGCCTTGACGGTATCGAACAGAGCCGCATCTTCGCCGGGATAACCCGCCGCCGCCATCCAGTTCGCGGACAGTTTGATTTTCTGCAATGAATCGATGCTTGCCGCCGCCAGGTTGGTCAAGGCCTCGCCTATCGCCATGCGCCCCGATGCCGGCGCATCGATCACGGCAATCGGCGTACGCTCGCCCATGGCCATGGCTTCGCCGGTCAAAGCATGAAAACCCGACGCGGTCACGGCCACATCGGCCACCGGCACCTGCCAGGGGCCGACCATCTGGTCGCGCGCCACCAGACCGGTTACGGAACGGTCGCCGATATGGATCAGGAAGCTTTTGTCGGCAACGGCCGGGAACGACAGCACGCGCTTGACGGCTTCGTTCAACTCAATGCCGCTGGTATCAAATGCGCTCAATTGCGGCTGCACATGCTCTGCCTGGCGGTGCATTTTCGGCGGCTTGCCGAATAATACCGACATCGGCAGATCGACCGGTTTGTCGCCGAACCAGGCATCGTTCAGCACCAGATGCTCTTCATCCGTCGCTTCGCCTATAACAGCGTACAGGCAATGCTCGCGTTCGCAGAAGGACTTGAACAGTTCCAGCGATTCGGGCCTGATGGCGACGACGTAGCGCTCCTGCGCCTCGTTGCACCAGATCTGCATCGGCGACATGCCTTTGTCGGCATTGTGCACGTTGCGCAGTTCGAAGCGTCCGCCGCGCTCGCAGTCGTGAATGATCTCAGGCACGGCATTGGACAAACCGCCAGCGCCGATATCGTGGATGGAAACAATCGGCGTCTCGTCGCCCAGGGAATTGCAATGGTTGATGACTTCCTGACAACGGCGCTCCATTTCCGGATTTTCGCGCTGCACGGATGCGAAATCGAGCGTTTCGGAGCTCTCGCCGGAAGCCTGCGACGAGGCCGCGCCGCCGCCCAGACCGATCAGCATGGCCGGACCGCCCAGAATGATGATCAACGAACCGGCCGGAATCGGCTGTTTCTTGACCAGCATCGGGCGAATGTTGCCCACCCCGCCCGCGATCATGATCGGTTTGTGGTAGCCCCTGAATTCATTGCCGTTACTGCCCGGCGCAGACTGCTCGAAGCTGCGGAAATAGCCGGCCAGATTGGGCCGGCCGAACTCGTTATTAAACGCCGCGCCGCCGATCGGCCCTTCGAGCATAATATTCAGCGCCGAGGCAATGCGGTCAGGCTTGCCGTTGTCATCTTCCCAGGGCTGGATGTACTCGGGCACTTTCAGGTGCGATACAGAAAATCCGGTCAGGCCGGCTTTCGGCGCGGAGCCGCGTCCGGTTGCGCCCTCGTCGCGGATCTCACCGCCGGAACCGGTCGCCGCCCCTGGATGCGGCGAGATGGCCGTCGGGTGGTTATGCGTTTCCACCTTCATCAGCACATGCGCCTCTTCTTCGACATAGGCATATTCATGCGTTTTGGCATCGCGAATGAAAACCTGCGCGGATGAGCCTTCGATCACCGAGGCGTTATCGCTGTAGGCCGACAGGATGCCTGCCGGGCTTTTTTCGGCCGTGTTGCGTATCATGCGGAACAGCGATTGCGCCTGCGCCACGCCGTCTATGGTCCAGTCGGCGTTGAAAATCTTGTGGCGGCAATGCTCCGAGTTGGCCTGGGCGAACATCATCAATTCGACATCGGACGGATTTCTACCGAGCGCCTTGAAGCTGTCGGTCAGGTAATCGATTTCATCGTCCGACAACGCCAGACCCAATTCAACATTGGCCTTGACCAAGGCCTCTCTGCCTTGCTCGATGATCGCCACGCTCAGTAAGGGCTGAGGTTCGTGATGGGCAAACAGATCCGGCTCGGCTTCGCCGTATACCACAGCCTGCGTCATGCGGTCATGCAGCAAGGCCGCCAGGCGTCCCTTGACAGCAGCCGAAAGAGGCGCCTGGGCATCAAGCCTATATTCAATGCCCCGCTCGATACGGTTGACGGCGGACAAGCCGCAACGCTGGGCAATCTCGGTCGCTTTGCTGGACCAGGGCGAAATCGTGCCTGAGCGCGGAATAACCAGCAAACGCTCAATTCCGCCAAGCTCAGCCGGTAGAGAAGCGCCATAGGACAGCAGTTGGTCCAGTATCGCTGTCTGGCTGTCATTCAGGTCAGTTTCCAGGTCGACGAAGTGCACAAACCTCGCCGAGGCCGTCTTGATTGTTGATTCGATAGCCTGCAGCTCAATCAGCAGTTTTTGAACGCGAAAATCAGAAAGAGCAGAGGTTCCGGGGATTTTTAACATAGGAATAAGAATGAAGAATTAAAAAAATAATCTTTGGGGCGACTGAAGCCGTCCGGCTTTGCAAGTGCGCTTAGGCACTTTTTTACATAGACAAACTTTTTGCGCATATGTGCTCGGCGCAATGCCAAACGGAGTTTATTCAGACTGATCGGCGGCCAGCGTTTCCTGCAGCAGGGCCAGCAATTTCAAACCCGGGTCATCGGTTATCGGTTGCCGGTCTTCATTCAGAACAGCCACCTCGGCACGCCGATTATTGGCTACCAGTTTGAGAATATATTCCTTCTCATTAGCCTGAACGCCTTTGAACATAAACGTGACCTCATCCCATAGCGATCCGTCTTCCAGAGGCTGCTCATCCGGATCATACTGAACACGGTACAGTGCGTCTTCCTGATTGCGCTCGATGACTTCCAGCGACTTCCTGCTTAATGCCTTGCCGACCATGCGCCAGGCCCTTGAGACCGGCGCGCCGATGCGTAAGCGGGTTTCTCCGTTCTCGAATTTAACCAGTTCAACCGGAATGACGCGCGGCGTCTCGGCTTCATCTTCCGCCGGAGGCTCAACGGATGTTGCCTGCGTCTGTTCAGGCGCTGACGCTTCAACCGAATCCGCAGCCGGCGCGTTTAACGCCGCATTCTTGTCCAGATTGGGCGGCAGTTTCAGCGGCGGAATTTCCGTGGTGAACTGATAATCTTTTTCCTTGTCCGGAAAATAACTTTGAATAGTGGAGCAAGCCGTCACACCGCCCAACACAGCGGCAACAACAACAAGCGAGCCTAATCTGGATTTCATCATGGGCTTATATAACTTCTGCCTGACGCATCGCATCGCGTACGGCGTCAAAACAATCTTCGGTCAGCCAGGTCAGCGGCAGGCGTATGCCTTTGCCCATCAAGCCCATTTCGGCAACGGCCCATTTGACCGGAATCGGATTGGACTGAATGAACAGGTTTTTATGCAAGCCCGCCAGTTTGGCGTCAATTACCGAAGCCGTTTCACTATCGCCTTTAATCGCCGCCATAATCATCTCGTGGACCAGTTTGGGCGCCACGTTGCCCGTTACAGTGATTGTACCGTTGCCGCCCAGCAGGCAGAATTCACGGCTGGTCGCATCGTCGCCGCTGTAGAGGGCGAAATCATCTCCCGTTAAATTGCGGATTTGTTTAACCCGGGACAGATCGCCGGTCGCTTCCTTAACGCCGATAATGTTTCCGATATGGGAAAGACGGCCCACTGTTTCAGGCAGCATATCGCAGGCTGTGCGGCCCGGCACGTTGTATAAAATCTGGGGAATATCGACGGCTTCGGCGATGGCTTTGTGATGCAGATACAAGCCTTCCTGAGTCGGCTTATTATAATAAGGCGCCACGAGCAGACAGGCATCGGCGCCGGCTTCCTGGGCCCGGCGCGTCAGGGCGATAGCTTCAGTGGTCGCGTTCGCACCGGTTCCGGCGATAACGGGGATTCGTCCGCCGGCATAATCGACAACCAGCTTGATGACTTCGCAATGCTCATCTTCGTCCAGCGTCGCCGACTCGCCTGTCGTACCTACCGCAACGATCGCATCTGTCCCCTGCTCAATATGATATTCCACCAGTTTTTTCAGACTGTCCTTGTCTACCGCACCGCCTTCATCCATCGGCGTTACTAAAGCTACGATACTACCTTGAATCATGAAATCTCTCGATCAGAATTAAACTGTTACAAAATAGCCGCCATTATACCAAGCTAATAAGCAAAACTCAGCCCGTAAGCACAAATTACATTACCACCTGATGTTGCGCATGGGCTGTTTTTTATTCCGTTTGCCGCTCCTGAGCATCACATTTCTTGAGTTTTTTTACCGAGAGCGAGTGTGCAGGTGCGATTCGCACTATGATCAATGCGCATATCTTGGGGGAGCATTTCGGGTCGATGAATTAGACCCTACAGTTGAATTCAGATAACCGTCGCGTTGGTGATACTTTTTAAGCCTGTCTCAATTCAACTGATCCGTAACATCAGTTGCCATTTCAATATTTAGCCAGAAATCTGTCCAGGGCATTGGCAAAATCCTGCTTGTCCCGCTGCCCGAACGGCGCCGGCCCTCCTGATACCTGGCCGGCGCTGCGCAACTCATCCATGAGATCGCGCATGGCTAGCCGATCTTTGATGTTGTCCTTGGTATAAAGCTCGCCGCGCGGATTAAGGGCATGGGCATTTTTCGCTATGACATCGGCAGCCAGCGGGATATCGGCAGTGATCACCAGATCGTTTTCCTGTAACTGCTGGACAATATAACGATCAGCTGCATCAAAGCCGCCCGGAACCTGCACGCAGCGGATCACTCGCGACGGCGGCACAGCCAGAAAGTGATTGGCGACAAGAATAAGCGCCAGCTGTCTGCGCTCGGCCGCGCGAAACAGGATATCCTTGATCACATTAGGACATGCGTCCCCATCCACCCAAATCCTCATACCCGTCCTTTAAGCTCCGATCAATTTATGCAAATACCACTATAATGCGGTACAATGGGCAGTTAAACAAACATTTCTCAGCGCGAACGCGCCTTCTTTACTCCTACAGGTAAATCCATGTCCAACGATGTTTCAACATTACCCTCTTTCCGTGACTTAGCGCTGAGCGAACCGGTGCTACGTGCATTGGATGATGTCGGTTATGAAACACCTTCGCCGATTCAGGCACAAACTATCCCGCATTTGCTGGCAGGCAGAGACGTGCTGGGCCAGGCGCAAACAGGCACCGGCAAAACCGCAGCCTTCGCACTGCCCATCCTGTCGCGCCTGGATCTCAAGCAAAAAGACCCGCAGGTCCTGGTGCTGGCGCCGACACGCGAACTGGCCATTCAGGTGGCGGAAGCATTTCAGCGTTATGCCGCG
>CAYPJI010000007.1:11287-20940 GCA_964411045.1 uncultured Methylobacter sp.
CTCTCAGCTTCGCCAGCTCAAACGCGGCGCTCATATCGTAGTCGGCACGCCGGGTCGGGTCATGGACCACATGCGCAAAGGCACGCTGAAACTGGACGGCTTAAGTTATCTGGTGCTTGACGAGGCCGACGAAATGCTGCGCATGGGCTTTATCGACGACGTGGAATGGATACTTGGTGAAATCCCTGAAGAACGGCAGATTGCCCTGTTCTCGGCAACCATGCCGTCGGCCATCCGCAAGATCGCGCAGGAATATCTGGTTGACCCGGTCCAGGTCACCATCAAAGTCACGACCACCTCGGCCGAAAACATACGACAACGCTACTGGATGGTCAGCGGCGTGCACAAACTGGACGCGTTGACGCGCATCCTGGAAGTCGAAACGTTCGACGGCATGATTATCTTCGTCAGAACCAAAACCGCCACCGTTGAACTGGCCGAGAAACTGGAAGCGCGCGGCTTTTCCGCCGCCGCCATCAACGGCGACATGTCGCAGGCCTTGCGCGAACGCACGATTGCCAATCTGAAAAACGGCAAACTGGACATTTTAATTGCTACAGACGTGGCCGCACGCGGCCTGGACGTAGACCGCATCACGCATGTCGTCAACTATGACATCCCGTACGACACCGAGTCCTATGTTCACCGCATCGGCAGAACCGGCCGCGCGGGACGCACCGGCGACGCCATTCTGTTTATTGCGCCGCGGGAAAAAAAGCTGCTTGGCAATATAGAAAAAGCAACCAAGCAAAAAGTTGAAGAGATGGGCCTGCCTTCGACCGAAATCATCAACAACAAGCGAATCTCCCGTTTCAAACAGAATATTACCGATACTTTGGCGGCGGAAGAGCTCAGCTTTTTCAGCCAATTGCTGGAGCAATACCAGCAGGAACATAACGTCTCGGCGCTCGAAATAGCCGCGGCTCTGGCTAAAATGGTGCAAGGCGATACGCCGCTGCTAATGCAGCCGCCTAAAAAGACCAAAGAAAGCAGAGAAGAAAAGCCGTCCAGATCAGAACGGTCATCCAAGGAAGAACGAGCGCCAAGAGAGCGCAAATCCAGACGCAGCAGCGCAGACATCGAAATGGAATTATTCCGCATCGAAGTCGGCCACAAACACGGCGTAAAACCCGGCAATATTGTCGGCGCCATAGCCAACGAGACAGGCCTTGACGGCGAGCATATCGCACGCATTAAAATTGAAGACGATTACAGCATGGTGGAACTGCCCGCCGGCATGCCCAAAGCATTGTTTCAGGAGCTGAAAAAAGTTCGGGTGGTAGGCCAACCGCTTAATATATCAAAGGTTGGGCCAGGGTCCGAAAAAACGGACGATGGCGCTAAAAAAGCGGCAAAAAACAAAAAACGGATGAGTTCTACATCCAGGCGCGCCAAATCAAAAGCCGCTGATTGATAAAAAACACTGAGGGCGACCAACCGGTCGCCCCACGACAAGCATAATCTTACTGATTCCAGATACAGGCGCCGCCACTGGCTTTATCGACAGCTTCCAGGCGCTGCTGATGCGCCTGCAGTTCCTCTTCATTACAGCGAATAATTTTTAGTGCAGGCCGATCATCAACCGACAAAGCACTGACCACTTTGCCCACACCCACTTCTTCCTGCTCCGTCAGATCTTCATCGAGCAAGGAAAACTGACCGCCGGTCATGACCAGGAATACATCGGCCAGAATCTCGGCGTCTAACAACGCGCCGTGCAGATCGCGGTGACTGTTGTCGATGCCATAGCGTTTACAAAGCGCATCCAGGCTGTTTCTCTGCCCCGGATGCTTCTTGCGGGCATAGGTCAGGGTATCGAATACCTCGCTGTAGTCGGCGACACGGCCGGTTCCATTATTAAGCAGCAAAAATTCATGGTTGATAAACCCAACATCGAACGGCGCATTATGAATGATCAGCTCGGCGCCGCGGATAAACGCGATAAAATCCTCAAAAACATCCTCAAAACGCGGCTTATCCTCTAAAAATTCATTGGTAATGCCATGCACCTCGATGGCGCCCTGATCAATGATGCGGTCGGGATTGATATAGACATGAAACCGGTTCTGCGTTAACCGGCGATTGACCAGCTCCACGCAACCGATTTCAATGATTCTGTGCCCTTCCTGAGGATTAAGGCCCGTGGTTTCGGTATCGAGGACCACTTGCCTGATTTTCGGCCTTGTCATTTCTACTCTTCAAAATTTAAATAAAATGTTTGGACTCACCATCCTGCAAACGCACCGCCATGACATCGCAGTTGGCATCATGCAGAACACTATTGGCCGTTGAACCCAACAACAATGCCAGGCCATGCCGGCCATGAGACCCTAGTACGATAAGATCGGCTTTTTCGCGCTCGGCAACCGCTACAATCTCCTGATGAGGCACGCCCCAGACCAGCCATCGGTTAGCATGCTCAACACCTGCCTCATCCGCTATTTGAGTTAGTCGGGATTTCTCCGCCTCCAGCAAATCATAGCCAGAATCCTGATACAGCGGAATCACGGCGCCATAAGGCATATCAGGCATGGGAATATTATCCAGCACATGAATAATGCTCAACCGGGCCTGGTATTTTCTTGTCAGCGCCCTGGCTTTTCGGGCTAACGTCCCGTCATGTCCGGAATAATCCACGGCCAGTAAAATATGCTGGTAATCACCCATGACTGCCTCTGATTCTTTAAATTCAGTCCAAAAAGCCCAATATCGCCGATCAGCCTATTTAACAAGAAAATCCCGCATCATGCCCATATCCTCATGTTCAAGATTATGACAATGATACATGAATACCCCTTTATAATCGTTAAACGGCTTCAGAACCGTAACCTTCTCCCCCGGCATGACCAGTATGGTATCTTTCCAACCACTGTCAACAAAACCCGCCTCCACCGATTCATACGCCGACTTGAAGCCCGGGTCGATTTCGCGCTTCAACACCTGAAATTGCTCGCCATGCATATGCATGGGATGCGGCATTGACATCATCATGCCGCCCATGCCCATGCCGCCCCCGAAACCATTATCGAATGCGATAGCCTGCAGGGTATTAACCGGAATAATCTCATCATCCCTAATATCGTCCATTGCGTAAGAGCGGCCATTCAGCAAGGCGGACATATGACGCATGGATAACAGAATGTTTCTGGGGCTGTCGGCGTTAGCCGCATCCTGCAAGCGCAACGGTTTTATAGTGGACAAGCGCTCAGGCAGTTTGTCCTGCGCCTGTACCTGCTTGGAAACCTTGACCTTCAATACGGCATAATCACCGCCTAAAGGCAAATCGCCGCCGGACATCATGCCTCCCATCATTCTGCCACGCATTCTTCCCATCATGCCCATGCCGCCATGCATGCCTCCCATCATGCCGCCGGACATGGAGCTATCAAACGAAAGACTGCGCAAAGTCAGTTCGGTCCCTACCGTTTTACCGCTGAAATCCATCCAGATCTCGCGCCGCTCGCCCGGAGCCAGCATGATATAGGCGCGCCGCTCCGGGCGCTCCAGCAGACCGCCATCGACACCGATGACAGTCATAGGCGTACCGTCATCCCAGGCCAGTTTATAAATACGCGAATTGGAACCGTTCAACAATCTCAGACGATAAGCCCGACTGGCAACCGGCAAGACATAATCGGGCTGACCATTGACCACGATCTGATTACCCAGAAATCCTTGCATGCGCTGCATCATGTGATTGTTATAATACAACTGGTTTTGGTCATCGAATGTGCGATCTTGAATAGCCAGGGCCACATCGCATTCACCCTTAGGCAGATCCAAAGCCTGTTCTTCCTGATCACTGACGATAAAGAGCCCTGCCAGCCCCGAATAAACCTGCTTGGCGGTGACGCTGTGCGTATGAGCGTGATACCAATAGAATCCGGCACGATTCAAGACCTTAAATTCATAAACGAAAGTCTGCCCCTGATTAATGGCATACATGGGATTGCCATCCATTTTGGAAGGAACATGCAAACCATGCCAGTGCAAAATGGACTGTGCCGGCAAATTGTTCTTCAGGATAATCCTGACTTTCTGTCCTTTTTGCAACTGTATGGTCGGTGCGATATAGCTCTCGGCATGATTAACTATAGCGGTTTCAGGACCTTTCAGCACTTTGCCGAAAACTTTCCAGACCCGCGTTTCAGGCCCTCTGAAAATTGGGATATCGACAACTTCCTGCTTTAATTCAATCTCCACATCCGGATCAAAATCACTTGATGCCTGATTGCCCATCCCTATCATGCCTTCCGCATACGATAAAAACGGGTAAACTGCGGCCATTGCAGCCGTCAGTCCAGCAAATTTCAACAATCTGCGGCGTTGAATATTAATCATGCCTGGCATTTGCATACTCCCAACTATTGATCAAAATAAGTTTATAATAATCTTTTAATACACAAACTCCTGCAAGTAAAGCAGATTCTCGATATCCGCTTTTGCTGTCGCTTGATTTAAATATGGAAAACCTGGAGGCGCCTAAGGCGATGTAACTGCCACTATCTTAGTAAAGCTGATCATTGCCGCACTTCAGGTAATGATTGCCTGGCAATTACGACACCATTTGAATGACAAGCGCTTGATTAACAAGCGACTATTTCAATTAAAGAAACAAATTATCTAATTTTTCAAGCATTGTTAATACAGGAAATATCCGTATAGTTTTAATTGCAGTTCAAACGACAGATTTAAAACCATGAGGATATGATATGAATAATTTTCAAAAAGATATTCTGATCGGCCTGATCTTCATCAGCGGTATTCTTGGCTTTATTTCAGGCGAATTTATTATTTCGACCGTACTGTTTGCATCCGCAGCTATTGCGAGCAACGTCATGCATTATGAACAGTAATGCTGCACAGCTGACTAAGTTTTATTTCGATACAAGACAGCAAAACAATGACTTTATCCCGTCATTTTGCTTGAAGAAGCTCCTAGTGTAAACACCGGGAGCCTTTTATCACGATCTCGTCAAATTAATGCCGATTACCGATGTAAGAGCCAGCCGCAGCGCCTAAACCGGCTGCGACAGGATCGCCTTGACCGATCTCATAACCCAAAGCACTGCCTAAAACACCACCGACGAGCCCCGCTCCCGTTCGTTGATCATAATAACCTCTGTCCGGGTAATAGTTAACCGGCGGCTGAGGATAGTAATGACGAACCTCGGGCTGCGCGTAATGATGGTGAATAACCTCGCGTCGAGGATAGTAATGATAAACCTCTGTATGCGGGTGATAATCCCAGCCATGATGATGGTGACGATGCCCATGATGGTGGTGGTGATGACCATCGGCAGATGCGAAAGAAGAATATCCAGCTATTGCCAAAGTCAATTGCGTCAAGATGAATAATTTTTTCATTGTATCCCTCTTTAATTATGATTCAGTAAAGCCTAACGGGGAAATACCGTTAAACTTTTTTAATTATTTTAGTGCAATTCTAGAATTTGTTTCTTAACACTAGCTGAACATATTTTCATTGTGGAAACACATTGAAAATGCAGACTGGCTTTGCCGGGACTTTTTTAATGCGGACTGGAGATTTGCTATGCTGGAATCCTGCTGACAGCAGGCCAAAACAAAAAAGGCCCCGATAAATCGGAGCCTTTGGAATTCATGGTGCCCAGGGGCGGAATCGAACCGTCGACACGAGGATTTTCAGTCCTCTGCTCTACCGACTGAGCTACCTGGGCGGCACTACAAAAAGAGCGCCATTAAAACCGATTATCTTAGACCCGTCAATAAAAAAATGATTTCATTCCGGCGAATTTGTGTTCACCGGGCTCTCTTCCTCTCGGAACAGTTTGATAATAAAGCGAAATACTTTTTTTATGCCCACCCATATCCGCGGCAGCAGCCAGATCATCAGCAGCACAAACAATACCAATGCTATCAAAAACAGTCCCGGATGATTGACAGAGGCCCAAACCCCTCCGATAACAGCAATATCTTCGCCAACGGATGCGAGCCAGTTGCTGAAGGGCTCCGGCGAAGTATTGATCAGTACCCGCGTGCCGGCCTTGGTCGCATGCGTGCCGGCCGCCAGACCGCCGCCCAGTATTGCCGCCGCCAATTCAACCGCAGGATTCAGATCCCCGACAGCGCCGGCCGCCAACATCGCGCCGGCAGGAATGCGGATAAACGTATGCAGAGTATCCCAACCTGTATCCACGCCCGGCATTTTATCGGCGAAAAACTCAATACAATACATGACTCCGGCCGCCCCCATCACCATCGGGTTGGCGACCATCTGCAAATCCGGCGGCAAATTCAGATTGCCGGTGTTGGCAAGATACCCCAGCATGAACAGCGTCGCGTAAAGGTTAATGCCGCTGGCCCAGGCCAATCCCATTGTTAATGCCAGCGTCGTTGAAATTTGATCCAGCGCTTCCATAAAGTGCCCTTTTTGTTAAAAAATGCATTCAGCATAGCCTACTTTGCTGAACTTCCAATTAACGCAGACATCTTAAGAACTGTCGTTCGATAGCTAATTGTTTTATTTTCTACCACATTTAAATCCAGACCATGTAGAATTGGCGCAATCATATTCGTAACTTTGGGATTTTAAAGTGAGTTTTAGAGGTACAACCATTCTTTCTGTTCGCCGCGACGGCAAAGTGGTGATTGGCGGCGATGGCCAAGTCACTTTGGGCAATACGGTCATGAAGGGCAACGCCCGCAAAGTGCGCCGTCTATACCATGACAAGGTTATTGCCGGTTTTGCCGGCGCTACGGCCGATGCCTTCACCTTGTTCGAACATTTCGAAGGCAAGCTGGAAAAACACCGCGGCAACCTGACGCGCGCCGCCGTAGAAATGGCCAAAGACTGGCGAACAGACCGCGCCCTGCGCAAGCTGGAAGCCCTGCTGACAATTGCCGACGCTAAAACCTCCCTGATTCTTTCCGGTACCGGCGATGTCATTGAGCCTGAGCATGACCTGATGGCCATTGGTTCCGGCGGTGCTTTTGCGCAGGCGGCCGCACGTGCCTTGTTGGAAAATACCGATTTAAGCGCCCGCGAAATCGTCGAAAAATCATTAAGGATAGCCGGCGATATCTGTATCTATACCAATCACAATTTGACCATAGAAGAACTGGACGCAGATCCTAACGAGTAAACGAATGACTCAGATGACCCCTAAAGAAATTGTAAGCGAGCTGGACAAGCACATTATCGGCCAGGCCAGCGCCAAACGCTCTGTCGCTATTGCGCTGCGCAACCGCTGGCGCCGCCAGCAGGTCGACGCCGCCTTGCGCGAAGAAATTACCCCGAAAAACATCCTGATGATCGGTCCTACCGGCGTCGGCAAAACCGAAATCGCCCGCCGCCTTGCACGTCTGGCCAATGCGCCTTTCATCAAGATAGAAGCCACTAAATTTACTGAAGTCGGCTACGTCGGCCGCGATGTCGAATCGATTATCCGCGATCTGGCCGACACGGCCGTCAAAATGACGCGCATGGCGGAAATGGAAAAGGTCCAGAACCGCGCTTACGACGCTGCCGAGGAAAAAATTCTGGATATCCTGTTGCCACGGGCCGGCAGCGGCATGCTGTCCGACACCGAGGAATCGACCCGCCAGAAAATGCGCAAGAAACTGCGTGAAGGCGATCTGGACGACAAGGAAATAGAAATCGACGTACATGTCGCCCCTTTAGGCGTCGAGATCATGGCGCCTCCAGGCATGGAAGAAATGACCAACCAGCTGCAAGGCATGTTTCAAAATCTGAGCACGGGCAAAAAAAAATCGCGCAAGATGAAAATCAGCAAAGCCTTGAAAGTGCTTCAGGAAGAAGAGGCAGCCAAGCTGATCAACGAAGAAGACATTAAAGCCCGCGCCGTGGAAGCGGTGGAACAGAACGGCATCGTCTTTCTCGATGAAATCGACAAGATCTGCAAGCGCTCCGAACTCGGCGGCAGCGGCGGCGAAGTCTCCCGCGAAGGCGTGCAGCGCGATCTGTTGCCGCTGGTTGAAGGCAGCACTGTCAGCACCAAATACGGCACCATCAAAACCGATCATGTGCTGTTTATTGCATCCGGCGCTTTCCATTTGACCAAACCTTCGGACCTGATTCCCGAACTGCAGGGACGTTTTCCTATTCGCGTTGAACTCGATCCGCTGACGGCCGATGATTTCGTACGCATTCTGACCGAACCGAATGCTTCATTGACCGAACAATATCAAGCCTTACTGGCAACAGAAGGCGTCTCGGTAACATTCGCCCCTGATGGTATCCAGCGGATTGCCGAACTAGGCTTCCAGGTTAACGAAAAAACGGAAAATATCGGCGCCAGACGCCTGCACACGATATTGGAACGATTGCTGGAAGATATTTCCTATAACGCGCCTGACCTGATCGATAAAGACATCGTTATTGATGCCACTTATGTCGATGGACATCTGTCCGAATTCGTCCAGGATGAAGATCTGAGCCGTTACATTTTGTAAATCATGCGCCTGACTGTACAACCCTGTCATACCCTACCCACTGAAATCAAGCTGCATCAGGTGTCCCGCCTGCTTGAGATCAGTTTTGACGACGGCAGCGTTTTCAAGCTGCCGTATGAATACCTGCGCGTCTATACGCAATCGGCTGAAGCGGTCGGTCACGGGCCCGGACAGGAAATGCTGCAGATCGGCAAGGAAGACGTCACGATTGAAGAAATCAAACCAGTGGGCAACTATGGCATCGCCCCGAAATTCAGCGACGGCCATAGCAGCGGCATTTACACGTGGGATTTACTGCACACATTAGGCGCCGAATATCCGATCTTATGGGCTGATTATCTCCATCGACTGGAAGCGGCCGGCTATCAACGCAAAGCATCGACAGAACATTAAAAAATTCCAAGCATGACAATGACAAACGACAACACCACCCATTTCGGTTTTAAACAGGTAGCCCGAGAGGACAAAGTCAAACTGGTCCGCGGCGTATTTGATTCCGTGGCGGGACAATACGACCTCATGAACGACCTGATGTCGATGGGCATCCACCGCATCTGGAAGCGCATTGCCGTGCAACTGAGCAATGTGCGCAAAGGCGAACGGGTGCTCGATCTGGCCGGCGGCACCGGCGATTTGACCATATTGTTCGAAAAACGCGTCGGCAAGGACGGCCAGATAGTGCTGGCCGACATCAATTCCGAAATGCTGCGCACGGGCCGCAACCGCCTGATCGACAAAGGACTGGTCGGCAATATCCGTTACGCGCAAGTCAATGCCGAATGCCTGCCTTTTGAAGACAATACCTTCGACTGCGTCTGCATAGGCTTCGGCCTGCGCAACGTAACCGACAAGGATGCCGCCTTGCGCTCCATGTACAGAGTATTGAAACCCGGCGGCCGCGTCATCGTGCTGGAATTCTCACACCCGACCGACAAGGTGACCGAGAAAGTCTACGATTTTTACTCGTTTAATCTGCTGCCCAAAATCGGCAAAGTCGTAGCCAAGGATGAAGACAGTTACCGTTACCTGGCCGAGTCCATCCGCATGCATCCGAAACAGGATGAACTGAAAAAAATGATGGAAAATGCCGGCTTTGAGCGTTGCGAATATTTCAACATGACGCAAGGCATCGTAGCCATACACAGAGGTTATAAAATCTAGAATGGCGATCAAATCGTTGCTGGCCGGCGTACTGGAAA
>CAYPJI010000008.1:0-20276 GCA_964411045.1 uncultured Methylobacter sp.
TTTTAACCTGTACGGTGCTGGAATGGCTGCCGGTTTTTACCCGTCCGGAAACCGTGCAAATCGTACTCGATTGCTGGCGCTACCAACAGGAACATCAGGGCTTGCGGCTATACGGTTATGTCGTTCTGGAAAACCATCTGCATTTTGTAGCGCAGGCAAACCGGCTGGATAAGTGCGTCAGCAGCTTTAAATCCTACACGGCGCGGCGCATCATTGATTATCTGGAAGCGCACCAGGTCAAACTGTTGCTGACACGGTTAAGCTTTTCCAAAAGGGCGCATAAGATTGACCGCGAGTATCAGTTCTGGCAGGAAGGCGCTCATGCCGAGCTCATTTTCAGCGAGGCCATGATGAGGGAAAAGCTCGAATATATTCATGCCAATCCGGTTAAACGCGGTTATGTGGATTTGCCTGAGCATTGGCGCTATTCCAGTGCCAGAAACTACTCGGGATTGGCAGGTCTGATCGACATCGATCCGTGGTGACAGGCGACGCTGGAGCGTCAAAGACGGCATTCCCACGCCGGAGCGTGGGAACGATGTCGCTGCTGCGGCTAAATTTGTATCAATAACGAAGAGACGGCCCGAAAATAGAGCTCAAGCAGTTCCGACAGCAGGTAATGAATAGAGGCTTCCAGTGTTTCAGCAGGCTGCTTCATGAGTTGGCCGAGCAGGCTGCCTAAGGCGTAATAACCGCTTACCAATGCCGCTTCAGTCGCTTCGGTCGCCGCGGCAAGGTAAGCCGTGACGGGCTGGATTGCCGCCGCTGCAGCGGCTTCAGGGTTTGCCATGAAATTTTGTAGGTAAAGCTGTGTTTCCCGCCCCGCATCGGCTACGTCGACAACAAGCTGTTGGTAAGATGCCTGTGCTTTCGGCAACAGCTCTTCGTTAATTTGTGCGTGAAGTTCGGCAGCGCGGCCAGCGGTCTGATCATACCAGGCTGCCAGGGTTGGCCCCGGCTGTTCATACAACCGTTTGGCCGATGACGCCATCAGCGCATGGCTATCGATCAGCGCTGTGCGGATATCCTGATACAGCATCTGCAACTGGACATTCAACTGCGTATAGAGCTTCGATGTCGGCAAAAACAGCTTGTTTTCCAGATCGAGATCTTGAGGAAATTGAAAATTTTGATTATCGAAAAAAATCATAAGACTCCTTAATAATTCAACCTTGGATTTAATGTGCCGAAAAAGATGCGGGCAGGGGAGCCCGCATTTGAAGGGAAGGATAAAAAAACTCCGATTCTCATAAAGAGCGCATACAAGAGTCAGGGAGAGTGTATTCATCCCGGAACTCTTTGAAAATGCGACATGATGACGCGCGACAATATGCCTCTATAGTTGGCATGCAATCTGCTACGTATTAAAGGTTTTGCCTTCGGAAAACCAGGGCCGCAGCGGCTTTACCTCTGATTGAAGCGTTTAAAATAGGGCATTTGTCGCACTAAAACTGTGTGATTCCACACATTCTTCAAACAAAACGTCATCAAATGCATGAGACGGAGGCTGATGCGCCGGATTGATCTGTACTTGAAAAATGCTTAAAATGATTTCTAACATGGATAATGAGCGGCAATGACTGCTTTCACATCAGGCATACAAGGAGCTTTCATGCCCGTACTTCTGCAACCTTCATTCGCACCGCTGCCGATTGCGCCGGTTGCCTTTCTGAGCCCGAACTTCTTTCATGCCCCGCACGGACGCTTTAGCGGCCGTAGTCGGGATTACGGCCGGCGGATGCGCCGTTGGCTGTGAATATCTGCAACAAAAACGCGACAAAATCTTTACCTCTACCCAAAAAAGGACACTATGAAACCGATATCCAATACCGCCTTTTATTGCTGCGGTGTTCGCATGCAGGATGCCGAAACTGCGAACCCTGTCTGCCAGGATACCTACGCCAAAGTTTTTATGGATGAACGTGGCTTGAACATTTTTTCCGCTTTCAAAGAGGAAACCAATCCCAATGCCGGCAATGTGGCAAGGCATAGGATTATCGACGACTGCATACGGCAGGCGCTGGCCGGGAATCCCGATTTAAAGATCATCCTGATCGGCGCCGGCTTTGACAGCCGTGCCTACCGGCTTGACGGCGGCGTATGGATCGAACTGGACGAGCCGCAAATCATTGCTTATAAAAACGAGCGGCTGCCGGTTGAAGCGTGCAAAAACCGGCTGCAACGCATCGCGATCGATTTTGAAGCCGAATCGCTGGAAGAGAAACTGCAGGCATTTTCCACCGATGAGCCCGTCATGGTCGTCATAGAAGGCGTTTTCATTTATCTGCAGGAAGATGCCATCAAACAGACCTTACAAACTTTACATCGCTTGTTTCCGGCACATAAACTGGCATGCGACCTCATGACGGAAAAGTTTTTCAACAAGTACAGCTACACCCTGCAGCAGAAGCTGGGCAGGCTGGGCGCCGATTTCAGGTATACATTGCCAAACCCTGCCGAACTATTCTGCAACTGCGGTTATCAGATCGCTCAAAAGCATTCCATCGCCGGCAAAGCCGTGGAATACGGATCGGTAAAAGCGCCCATGCTGCTGTTTAACCTGTTCATGAAAACACTGGTGCATGGCTATTCGATTTTTGTCTTTGAACCGGCTCATGCGCAATGAATATCGGCCGGAATGATGTTTGTCTAACCAAAAGTACAGCGGGAGCAGGGGGCACGCGATGCGTCCTGCTCAACTCAGCCTGTGGCAAAAGAGGCAATGCCGCATTAGCTTGCACACCCAGAGCTATTCGTCTGAACTGGCAACAATAGAAACGATCAATTGAAACATTACGAAAGACAGACGACAAATCAAGTTTTTATACGAACACTTGATGTCCTATATATCATGTTAGGCTTATATACATTCGCACTAACAGAAACCTAAGAGACCTGAAATGTACACAAAACCGAAATTGATAATCTCGTCGCTAGACGCGGAACGGCTCGAAGACCTTATTGATTCATTACCGGACAAGTCTTTTCCGGGGAAGGATGAGCTTGAGTCTGAGTTGGCGCGTGCGGAAATAGTAGATCCGGAGGATATCCCGCCCAGAGTGGTAACGATGAACTCCACTGTGAGGTTTGAAATCGAATCTTCGTCCGAGGAGTTCTGCCTGAGACTTGTCTATCCCAATGATATTGACGCTTCGGGCGAGAGGATTTCCATTCTTGCGCCTGTTGGCAGCGCCCTGCTTGGGCTTTCTCAGGGAGATGAAATCGAATGGCCCAAGCCGGGCGGTGGCGTGTTGCGAGTGCGCATCAAGGAAATCACCTATCAACCCGAACGTGCCGGCGTGCATCATCAGGGAACGGTCCGTCCGCCTAAAGCGTAGTAGGCCTTTGTGCTTCCGGTTCGGCGGCGATGGAAAGACTGAAAGGTCAGAACCGTGCCTGTAGTGCCGTCAAGTTGACTCTCAAAATCTGCGGGCACTTTGCCGGATGTCGGTTGGATACCGTACGGAAATTTTCTGATAAAGGACTAACCTTGTTTGTTCGTTAGAAATGCCAGCTGCTGCCGCTGAATAAAAAATTCATGGGCTTGAAGCGAGGCATCGATGCTGTGTGCTGATTCAGTTGGTATTTTCTGATGAGTTAACCTCCCGTCTTGTAACAAGGCGAATGTAAACCGGAGACACAGACATGAGGCAAGCATATGAATTTAAAACCGTTAGCAGAACAAACTCTGGTTATTACGGGCGCCACTTCAGGTATCGGCTTGACGACGGCGCGTCTGGCGGCGAAAGAAGGCGCCAAAGTGGTTCTTGTCGCACGGAATGAGAAAGCGCTACGCGATTTGACGGACGAAATAATCGCCGCTGGCGGACAGGCCATTTATGCGGTTGCGGACGTGGCCAACAAAGGTGCGCTGCAGGCCGCATCGGATAAAGCCATCTCCGAGTTTGGCGGTTATGACACTTGGGTGAATAATGCGGGCGTCTCCATTTACGGACGGATAATGGACGTGCCGGAGGAAGATTTGCGCCGTTTGTTCGAAACGAACCTGTGGGGCGTGGTCAACGGCTCCAAGATCGCCGTGGAGCATTTGCGCAGCAAAGGCGGAGCGCTCATTAATGTAGGCAGCGAAGCTTCCGATGCCTCGCTGCCCCTGCAAGGCCTTTATGCGGCTTCGAAACACGCCGTCAAAGGGTTCACCAATAGTCTGCGCATAGAGCTTGAAGCTGATGGCCTGCCGGTATCCGTGACGCTGATTAAACCGACAGCGACTCACACGCCATTTCCTGAGGATGCAAGAAATTACCTGCCTTATGAGCCGAAGCTGCCAGTGCCGGTGTATGCGCCGGAGCTTGTCGCCGAAGCTATCCTCTACTGCGCTGAACACGCGAAACGGGAATTTTTTGTTGGCGACATGGCGAAGCTTAATTCTGCCATGGCCCTGCACACGCCCCGTCTCTATGAGAAAATGAATGAAACCATGATCGATTCAAGGCAGAACTCGGGCAAAAAGGCAAAGGCAAACCGGTCTGACGGCCTTTACGCAACCAATTCCAGACTGCATGAGCGAGGCGCGGAAGAGCGCTTTGTTCTGGAAAATAGCCTGTATCAGCAAACCAAATTTCATCCTTTTCTATGGAGTATGTTAATGGTCGGCGGCGCTTTCCTGGCGGGGTTGTATATCAAAGAACGCGGCTCATTTGCTGAGATTAAGCCGAAGAAGCTGGTAGCGGCTGTAAAATAATTACCGGCGGACAGTCAGCTCATTGGCTTTTGTGAGTATCGGCACAAACGCCTGGCAGGCAGGTTCATCTTGGCGCGGGGCGGCTTGCCAGGAGCGCAACGAAAGAGAACGCAGCCTTTCAAAGCAATCATCCTGGCTTGTACATCACAGGCCTGCCTTGAGCTTGCGGCCGCCTGTAATAGTGAATCCTTCTTTCTCGTAGAATTCGAGCGTTCTTTCAAACTGGGGGAGAGGCGGCGTCGTGACTTCGAGCCGGGTCCATCCCTTCGCAGCAGCAAACTCTTTTGCCTTGTCGGTGAGTTTTTTACCGACACCTTTTGAACGGTACTCGGGGCTTACATAAAACTCTGCTATTGTTCCAAACGCCCCTCAGCATAGAGCGCATAGCTTTCATAAAGCGCTATGAATCCCACCGGCTTGCCTGCGTCTTCTGCCACAAACACGACGTATTTCTGATCCGCCAAAAACTGCCGCAGTCTTTCCGCAGTTTGGCTGCGATCAAAATTGAAAGCTTTTACATCGATTCTGCTCATTATTTCTGCCAGCAACTGCCCCACTATTTCTGCTATGTCAGGGGATTGTTCCGGCGTTGCCGGCTTAATTGCAATAGTCATTTTCGATTTTCCTTAAGGCTATAAGATGCGCCGGCATGTGGAAGCGCATCGGCCGCAATTGATGTATCCCATTCCGGGCCACATCCTGTCAAATTAACGATGGCGGCCGGCAATATTCCACAGACGAGAAGAGAAATAAAAACCCGCCGCAGCTTTCGCCGGGCAGGTTTCTTTCTAGTGCGGAAACTTAGGTTTCCGACTGGACAGATCGTGGTATTTCGGTTGATATCTTAGGCTGTGCGGCGTTTACCGAAAACACCCAATCCGGCCAGTGCCGAACCGAATAGCCAGAAGGCGGCGGGAACGGGTACGGGTGAAGGGTTATTTACGCCAACACCAAAGTCGGCCGCATCGATGAAGTTGCCCACACCGTTATTGCCGCCTGCCGCTGCAATCGAGATATAAGAGAAACGAAGGGTGTTGCCTAGTGCGATGATGGGTGTCAGGCCATCGCTGGTATAAAAGCCCCAGGCCGTGTTGCCATCGCTGTATTGGCTACTGAACAGTGCAGTATCGTCCCCGCTTCCGAACAGGTCGTCGGCCCCCAGGTCAACGATATCCAATTGCATGGTGTCGACGCCTAGCCTGCCGCGGTGAGCGAAATGAAAATCTAAAATGCTGTTCGCCGAGACGCCAGTAACATCCTGATAGAGCGTGGAGACCTGATTGGCGTTCAATTCCGCGAACTGGGCGCCATCATAAGCCGCCACTCCTAAAAAGTTATCGCTCCATAACTCAATTTGGTGGTCAGTAGCGGTGGTTTTCCAGCCTATTCCTACGGTGTTGTCAGAGTAGGATGTCCAGTCGGGTGTGCTTGGCGTAAAACGCGGCGTTTCAAAGCTACCGTTAATAAATGCGGCGTTGGCATTGAGTGACAGCATCAGTCCCAATGCCAATAGCGTTAAGGAATGTTTTTTCTTCATTTTTAAATCCATTTTTAAATCCTGATTATTATTGAAGTATTTGAATTGAGCGTATGCCTGATCTCTTGCCTCGCAAAAGATGGCAGGCATACCTGCCGCATAGGCAGGCCGCTAGGCTAGACCATATTTTTAATTTGTGTTGTGAAGTCTGTCACAGAATCGAATTAATGGCAGGCCGCTTTTCGGTTCAGAGGTAAAAATGCATGCTTCTTCATAGACACAAAACTTGGGCATCTCCCGTTGCCGTGAGGACTGCGTTTTGTAATACTAATAATCAAGGCGCGGAGGAGTTGCCGGAAAATGAAAGCGCCAGGCGCATCCATCATCAATCAGCGGAGCGAGCACCATTGAATAGTTTGCCGGTTCAACAAGAAGATCGACATCCGATCGGGATCATCGCCGAAATTCATGGCCCTGTGGTCATTATCGACTGCGACCGGCTGCCGCCATTGCGCCAGGCTTTATGCACCTGTTTCGATGATACCGTCTACATGTTCGAGGTGCATCAGCATCTTGATGAACGGCATGTCAGGGCGATTACGCTGCACGGCACGGCGGGCCTGAGCCGGGGCTTGACTGTTTACGACACCGGCGCGCCGCTGCAGCTTCCGGTTTCCAGACAATGCCTGGGGCGATTATTGAACATCTTCGGCGAACCGCTGGACGGCGGCGGCCCGTTGCCTCAAACCGAATTCCGCAATATCCACTCAAAACCGCTGGCCTTGTCGGAAGCGACCGGCATCAGCGGCATTCTGCAGACCGGCATCAAAGTCATCGATCTGCTGTGCCCTTTCGTCAAAGGCGGCAAAACCGGGCTGTTCGGCGGCGCCGGCGTCGGCAAAACAGTGCTGGTGATGGAATTCATCCATGCGGTCTCGGCGATCCACCAGGGCGTTTCCGTGTTTGCCGGCGTCGGCGAGCGCATTCGCGAAGCCCATGAATTATGGCGGGAGATGGAGCAGGCCGGGGTCATGTCCGACACCCTGATGGTGTTCGGGCAAATGGACGAATCGCCCGGCGTGCGCTTCCGCGTCGGCCTGTCGGCTCTGACTTATGCCGAATACCTGCGCGATACCCTGCACAAGGAAGTCCTGTTCGTGATGGACAACGTCTTCCGGTTCGTGCAGGCCGGCAGCGAGGTATCGAGCCTGCTCGGCCGCATGCCGGCCACGGTAGGTTACCAGCCGACCCTGACCACGGAAGTCGCCGAACTGCAGGACCGCATTCTGTCCAGCCGTCACGGCGCCATCACATCGGTTCAGGCCGTCTATGTGCCGGCGGACGACATGACCGATCCGGCAGTCAGCGCCATCCTCAGCCATCTGGACACCACCGTCATCCTGTCCCGGGACCAGGCCAGCAAAGGCATTTATCCCGCCGTCGACCCGTTGCGCTCAGGCAGCCACCTGATGGACCGCCATACCCTGGGCGACCGCCATTACAACGTGGCCGAAAGCGTGCGCGAACATCTGGCGCGCTATGATGAACTGGAAGATATCATCGCCATGCTGGGCATCGAGGAATTGTCCGAACGGGACCGGAAAATCGTCATGCGCGCCCGCAAATTGCAGCGCTATCTGACCCAGCCGTTTGCGGTTCTGGCTCAGCACACCCGGCAAACCGGCGTCTCGGTTCCGCTCGAGCAGACCTTGATCGACTGCGAGGCTTTTCTGGCCGGGGATTATGATGACTTGCCCGAAGCCCAATGTTATATGCGCGGCAGCATGCAGGAACCGGCATGAAGGAATTCGCGCTGCAATTATATGATGCCGCCCAGGAACAGCGTATAACGGGCGTGACGGTCTTCATCGGCGAGGATGCGTCGGGCAACTTCGGCATTCGCGCCAACCATGCCCGGTTTATGACCACGCTCGTCTTCGGTCTGGCGCGCTTTCGGCAAGACGAGGCGGATTGGCAATACCTGGCGTTGCCCGGCGCGGTCCTGTATTTCAACGATAACGAGCTGACGCTCAGCACGCGGCGCTTCATGGTAGATACAGACCTCGACCGCATCAGCGCATTACTGGAACAGCAATTCATAGCCGAGGAAGAAGATCTGCGTGCGACCAAAACCAGCCTGCAAAAAATGGAACAGGCCATGCTGACCAGGCTCCGGGCACTCAAGTGGCAAATGCTATGACGCATCAACGGCGATTAAAACAGCAGGTAGACAATCAGGTCAAACGCATGAAAAAGGCGGAGCGGGAACGCCCGAGTCTGCTTGCGCAAACGGTCTATCTCGGAACGCTTGGGCTGGTCATGGTGCTGCCCATCATAGGCGGCGTCTACCTGGGCCATTGGCTGGACAGCATAATGCCGGACTCTCCGATATGCTGGACTTTCAGCCTGATGTTTGCCGGCATTGTGGTCGGCATTTTTAACGTTTATTTTCTGATTCAAAATAAATAGAGTTTTTGAATGGCCTCTTTGGTAAGGTTAAATCATGGAAAGTGAATTTGTTTTTGAGCTCGGGCCGCTGGCTGTCAGTTTATCCATCCTGACTACCTGGGGCATCATGCTGTCCGCTGCTGTGCTGTCCTGGCTTGCAACCCGACATCTGGACATGATGCCGGGCCCGCTGCAAACGGTGGTGGAAGGCGTCGTTTCCGCGCTGGAGGAAGCCATTTCCGCGGTCGAGCCGGTGTACGGCCGGCAGATCATGCCTTTTATCGCGACCTTATGGCTGTTTCTGATTGTCGCCAACCTGATCAGCTTAATACCCGGCCTGCATTCGCCGACACGCGATCTTTCAGTCACTTCGGCGCTGGCCGTGCTGGTGTTTTTTTCGGTGCACTGGTTCGGCATCAAGACCCAAGGGCTTAAAAAATATCTGCATCATTACCTGGCGCCCAGCCCGATTTTGCTGCCTTTTCACATCATCAGCGAATTGACCCGGACGCTGGCGCTGGCGATTCGTCTGTTCGGCAACATGATGAGTCTGGAAATGGCGGCGATGCTCATTTTGCTGGTCGCAGGTTTTCTCGCGCCGGTGCCGATTCTGATGCTGCATATTATCGAAGCGCTGGTGCAGGCTTATATCTTCGGCATGCTGGCACTGATTTATCTGGCCGGCGCGATACAATCCCAACAATTTAATAGACAGGAACAGTTATGACAGACACCGCCTTAATCGTGTTCGGCTCCACCATTGCCGCCGTTATCGGCATCGCCATAGGCGTCATGATGCCGGCGCTGGCCATGGGAAAAGCGATCAGCAGCGCGCTGGAGTCACTGGCCCGTCAGCCGGAATCGGAACAGTCGCTCATGCGGACGTTGTTTATCGGACTGGCGATGATCGAATCACTGGCTATCTACTGCCTGGTGATTATTCTGATCGTCTTGTTCAGAAACCCATTGCTCGAGCTCATGGCCAAGTAATCAATCCAGACAATCATGGAATTCAACTTCACCACCTTTGCGCTTGAAATCGCCAATTTTCTGATTCTGATCTGGATCCTGCAACGGCTTTTCTATAAGCCGGTGCTGGCCGTCATTGCCCGGCGCAAACAGCACATCGACCAGACACTGGCCGACGCCCAGAAATTGCGGCAGGAAGCCGAAGACTTGCGCCAACACTATGAAAACCGGCAAAACGAGTGGGAGCAGGAAAAACAGGCCGCGTTTGGCGTACTGCGCCGGGAAATCGAGGCCGAAAGAAAAACGCGAATGGACCAGCTGCAGGCCGATCTTGAGCAGGAGCGGCAAAAAGCCAAAGTCATCCTGTCCCGGCAGCAGCACGATATTCAGCGCCAGGCCGAAGAAAAAGCGCTGCAGAACGGTGCCCGCTTTGCCGGCCTGGTGCTGCGGCAGGCCGCCGGCCCTGAACTGGAAGAGCGTTTGTGTGTCATGGTGCTCGAGCATTTCAATGAATTGCCCGAGGAATGCAGGCGCTGCCTGAAAATGCTAGACGCTGAAAAATCGGTGTCCATCCTCATTACCAGCGCCTATCCCCTTCCGGACGAGTTAAGGCAAAAGCTGGAGCAAAAGCTGGGGGCGCTCACCAACAGATTTGATGTGTTTCATTATGCCCAGGATGCAGGGCTGATCGCCGGCCTGCGCATCGATATCGGCGCCTGGATCTTGCATGCCAACCTGCAGCATGAACTGGCCGGCTTTGCCGAGATTGCCCATGAATCTGATTGAGCCCGAAGCCGCCGACCTGGTAAACAAGCAAAGCGCCTGGTTGGATCAGTATCAACCGGGGCTCCGGGTCACTGAACAAGGCACAGTCGTAACGGTCGGGGACGGCATTACCTGGATCAAGGGACTGCCCTCGGCGGCCATCGAAGATATCCTGGTTTTTGACGACGGCAGCCGGGCCATGGTGTTCGACCTTAACCGCGATCTGGTCGGAGCGATCCTGCTGTATGGAACCGAAGCGCTGACGGCCGGCACGCTGGTCCGTCTGTCAAAACACGCGCCCAGCATACCGGTCGGAGACGCTTTCATCGGCAGGGTGGTCGATCCCTTGGGCGCGCCGCTTGACGGCAGCCCCGCTCCGGTCTCCGTCGGCCGGAGCTGTCTGGAAAAAGCATCGCCGCCGATTATCGCCCGGGATTTTGTCCATAGGCCGCTGTATACCGGCATTAAAATCATCGACACCCTGATTCCGATCGGCAGAGGCCAGCGGCAATTGCTGATCGGCGACGAAGGCCTGGGCCGCAGTTCGATCGCAATCGACACCGTCATCAATCAGAAAGACAAAAATGTGGTCTGCATTTATGTGTTGATCGGCCAGAAGCGATCGACGGTGGTAAAGACCATTGAAACCTTGAGAAAACAAGGCGCCATGGACTACACCGTCTGCGTCGTGGCCGAAGCCAGCGCCTTGCCCGGCCTGCAATATATCGCGCCGTTCGCCGGCTGCGCGCTGGCCGAATACTGGATGGCGCAGGGCCGCGACACGCTGGTCATCTATGACGACCTGTCGACCCATGCCAGAACCTACCGCGAACTGTCCCTGCTGTTACGCCGTCCGCCCGGGCGCGAAGCCTATCCCGGCGATATTTTTTTCGTGCATTCCCGGCTGCTGGAACGCTCGACCTGCCTGAATGCCGAAAACGGCGGCGGCAGCATGACGGCCCTGCCTATCGTCGAAACCCAGCAAGGCGAAATTGCCTCCTATATTCCTACTAATCTGATTTCTATTACCGACGGCCAGATTTATCTGGATGCCAGCCTGTTCGTATCAGGATTCCGCCCTGCCATCGACATCGCCAAGTCGGTCTCGCGGATAGGCGGCAAGGCCCAGCATCCGAGCATCAGCAGTCAGGCCGGACGCATGAAGCTGGATTATCTGCAGTTTCTGGAACTGGAAGTCTTTTCCCGGTTCGGCCAGCGCCTGGAGGCCTCGATGGAAGCGCGGATTCAACGCGGGCGCGTGCTGCGGGAAATTCTCAAGCAGGACCGGCTGAGTCCGCTCAGCAGTGCTTTTCAACTTGCCTGGCTGATCGCCTTCAACGAACACTTGTTCGACCAGGCCAAGCCGGAGGACATTAAAAATTCGCTGGCGCGGCTCCAGCGAGGCGTCAGCGGCACGGCGCTGACGCTGAACAGCAGCCCCGAGCAGTGGCTGCAGGCCATCAGAGACTGGCTGGGCATTAAGCCGGAACCGCAGCCATGAGCCAGAGCCGGCGGCTGAAGCAGCATATTACCCAGATGGAGGACATCCGGAGTATTTTAAATTCGATGAAAAATCTCGCGTTTATAGAAATTCATAAATTGCTCCGCTTTCAAACCATGCAGAACAAGGTCGTCGGAGCTATTGAAGATGCGGCTGCGGATTTCCTTACGTTTTACCCTTATGCACCGGATAGCGCTGGCAACGCGCCCCATATCGTTATTGTGATCGGGTCCGAGCGAGGCCTTTGCGGTGATTTCAATGACAGTCTGATCAATGAAATGGCGACGACAGCCTACGCGGACGTCATTATTATCGGCAGCAGACTGGCCAACAAGTGGCCGGATGCTTATCCTGAACCGATAGCTGCGATAGAGGGCGCTAATACGGCGGAAGAAGTACCGGACGTCGTTAACCGGTTGCTCGACACAGTTACTTCTCTGCAGGAAACGCGCGGTTTCTTTGAATTGAAAGCCATCTATCACGACAGCGCGCTTAACCGGCTCTCTCACCTGACCCTGTTGCCGCCTTTTCAGCACGCCGCCAAGAGCCATCCCCGCTCCGGTTTTCCGCCGTTGCTGAACCTTGATCCGGCCGATTTCTTCGCAGACATGGTGGAGCATTATTTATTCGCCGTCATGCATAAGCTCTGCTACACGTCGCTGCTGGCGGAAAATCATCTGCGCTTGCAGCATCTGGACGGCGCGGTGCTGCATCTCGACAATGAAACGGTAAAACTGCGCCGGAAATTCCAGATTCACCGGCAGGAAGAAATCACCGAGGAAATTGAAGTCATACTGTTGAATGCGGAAAATTTTTAAGTAAGCGGATGAATTCAGCGCTCCAACTTTATCAGGAGTATCTCGCACTCAGTCAATTTTTAGCCAAACTGATCAAAATGACTGAGTAATAAGGGTCTTTGGATGAATTCCCTGTTTTTGTAACAGAGTTATCCACAGTTTTTGTGGATAAGCTTGTGTTTCGTGAATGAAGTGAAAAAGCTTGTAAATACGGCAGCCAGACACGCTTTTTATTTGGCAACCCGCTGCTGATGGTTTGATTTCATTAACTTATCATAAGGATATCCCATGAACATAACTGAGCTTCAAACCTCCCGTACTATCCTCATTCCTTTTTCAACGGACCATGCAACGGAAGCATTCACATGGTTCGGTGATCCCGAAGTTATGAAATTCACGCCTTTCGGCCCGGATAAATCGGTTGATGCCACGCTTGACAGGATACGGCATTATCTTGAGCATCAGGCGCAATACGGTTTTGCGAAATGGATTATTCTTGAGCGCGGTTCAGGGAAGCCCATCGGCGACTCAGGTCTTATGTATTGCTCCGAATTAAAGCGTTTTGAGCTGGGATACCGGCTATTGCCGGACTATTGGAACAAAGGGCTGGCTACTGAAGCGGCATCGGTATGGGTGCAGCATGGCGCTCATGCTCTCGGCTTGAAAGATCTGATGGCTTTCACTCATCTCGATAATTTTGCATCAATCCGGGTTCTGGAAAAAGTCGGCTTTAGATTCTCCCATCAGGCGTTTCTTATGGGGATGCCGAGCAAAGTATTTACTCTCCCGGATAGCGCGGCAGGATGCAGTGAAGCATGAGCCGCATCGCTCGCGATGCCGGCGACAGGGAGGCCATGGCAGCTTTCGGTACAATGCCATAAAAGACATGCATCATTGCCCTATGACACGGCAAACCCAGGCCCAACAACTCAACACCATTGTCGACAATGCGCTTTTAGCCCCGACCGGCGAGAATCGCGAACAGCTCAGGCAGCTTGCCAAAGCCGGCCAACCCGGGCCGCTGGCCGAGCGGATACGCAGGTGCGCCACGCTGTTGGCCAGGCGGCTAAACGCTGACCGTACGCCTCTGCTGCGCTTGCGCGATGAACTGATTGTGGCCGTTTATGCCGCTGTGGTACCGAAGGGGTGGAACTGCGGTTGGGCAGATGGGGCGAGCTTTGAAGCTGACGGGCGCCAGCAAGCCGGCATAGGCGGCCTGCTGGTGGACAGTGACGGCATGGTCATCGAACGTATAAGCCGATCGATAGGGGAGGAAGGCGCCTTCGCCGCTGAACTGGCCGCACTGATAGCCGTCATGCAATGCGCCACGGCAAGACAGCAAAAATGGCTATGGCTTTACACCGACAATCGCGGGTTGGTGCAGTTATGGGACGAACACCGCAGCGATAATCGGCTCAAGGAGCTGCGCAGACAGGCAGCCAGCCTGAAGCGGTTTACCCTTCGTCCTATCCCTCGTCTGCACAACCAGCCGGCCAATGCCCTGGCCAGGGCGGCGGTCCTACGGTAGATGCGGTTCGTGCCGCGGATATTCAGCGGGTTGTCAGCTCCTCCTCCAATTCCCCGACCAGCGCGGCGGCCACGGTTCTTAAGGAGCCGGTTTCCTGGAAAAGCCGCCGTTGACGAAGATAGCTGGGCTGGTTGGCAAGATGATTCTCCAGATGCTGCAAGTAGTCTGTGGTTCCCAGCTCAAGCGCGGTTGGCGCCAGCTTCTGGAAAGTCTCCTCAATCACTGCCTTGATAGGACTGCTATGGTCTTGGTTATCAACAATATAGTCGGCGTTCAGCCCCCAGCAGGAGGCATTGAAATGATTCATCTTTTCCATCCACCAGTGCTGCGGGGGAAGATGGCCCAATGCTTTTTGTTCGTGACGACGCAGGAGATAGACGATCAGGGTGTATGTCAACGCCGCCATCATGATGTTCTCGCGGACAGTGGGCAGCGCATCCATCACCCTGACTTCAAGGGTGCCGAAACCGGGAGAGGGGCGCAGATCCCAGTGGATATCGCGACAGAACAAGCTCAGCCCGGCTGTGCGGGTGTGGTTGAAGAATTCGGCAAAATCGCTCCAGGTACCGAAGCTTGGCGGCACGCCGTAGTCTCTCATTATCGCCAGAAACCGCTGACGGAATGAGGCGCAGCCGGTATCCTCCCCTTCCCAAAAAGGCGAGCTGGCCGATAATGCCAACAAGATGGGCAAATAGGGCTTGAGTAGGGTCATGACGGCAAGCGCCGCATCGCCGGAAGGCATCCCTACATGGACATGCAGGGCGAAGGTTTTCAGCCGGTGCGACAGATAGCCCATCTTCTCCCCGATGGCCAGATAACGCGGCCGCGGGGTAATGCCGACCGGACGCCGGCAGAAAGAATGGGTGCCTGCGGTACAAAGGGCCATGCCCAGCGCATCACAGCGTTCCTTCAACGTTCTGGCCAGCGACGTCACATCCGCTTCCAGTTCCCGGATGTTTGCGCATACCTTCGAGTTGATCTCAACGGAACATTGGGTCATTTCCGGCTTGATTGCCGGCGTTTCGGGATAATTGTCCAGCAGGGCCGAGATGCCGTCCGTCAAATCCAGCGTCGCGGGATCCAGCAGTTGAAATTCGATTTCGATGCCCAGCGTGGCATCGGCGCAGGACTTGAACTCAAGGTCCGGATGAGTCATGGGCTCAGGTTTCTTGGGCATAGGTTCTGATCGCCTCCCTGGCCACTTCGTCGAAGAAGGCCGCTCCGACCTTCAGGGCTTCTTCATCGAAATCGAAAGCCGGACTGTGCAGGGGAATATTCTTCCAGCCTTCGCGCCGGGCGCCGAAACGGACGTAACAGCCCGGGATTTGCTTGAGATAATAGGCGAAATCTTCCGCGCCCATGCTGGGGTAATCGATAGGAATCAGTCCCTGCTGCCCAACAGCCTTAAGCGTCGCGCGTTTGGCGATTTCCGCCTCCTGTACCGTATTGATCACGGGCGGGTAGCCTTCCGAAATTTCCACATTGACGACCGCGTTGTGCAAGTCGCCCGTCGCCTTCGCAATGCGCTTGATGCCTTCGATGATATGCTTTCTCACTGGGCGCTCGGTAGTTCGAATCGTGCCCTGCAGGACGGCATGCTCGGCAATGACATTGGGCGCCGTACCGGCCTGTACCTGGCCGATAGTCACCACCGACGAATGAACCGGGTTGGTTTCCCGCGACACCAGGGTCTGCACCGCCATGATCAGCAACCCGGCGACGACCACGGCATCGATAGCCTCATGGGGCCGTGCGCCGTGTCCGCCGCGTCCCCGTATCCGGATGGTGAACTTGTCGGACTGGGCGGTAATTGCGCCATGGGCGACCATGATCTCGCCCACCCTGAACTGGCGCATCACATGACCACCGAAGATCGCCCTCACGCCCTCGAGCGCCCCGGACTGGATCATCACTTTGGCGCCGCCCCCTCGCTCTTCGGCCGGCTGGAAAATCAGCACCACGCGGCCCGGCGGCGGGTTTTCCTTGAGCATAGCTGCCGCCCCCAGGAGTATGGCCATGTGACCGTCGTGGCCGCAGGCATGCATCTTGCCCGGATTGACAGAGGCAAAAGGCAGTCCGGTCGTCTCGTCGCCGGGCAGGCCGTCCATATCGGCCCGCAGCGCGATCGCCGGCCCACTGTCCTGGCCGGTGATCCTGCCGACAACGCCGCCGCCCACGCCGCCATATTCGAAAGGAATATCCAGACGCCGCAGTTCCTCCATGATGACCAGAGCGGTTCTCTCCTCCTCAAACGCCAGCTCCGGGTAGCGATGGAAAGTCCTGCGCAATTCCACCATGCGGGGAAATATCGACTCAATCAATGTCAGCCGGCTCATAATCCTCCCAGTGCTTTTCTGTTTGAAAACGAAGCTATTGTCACATTTGATTCAATTCGCTGAGTAAGATTCCTCTGATAATTAAACATTGGCCGATATTGGATAAACGTCGCGGATGGGCGAATGCCCCGGTCGGTTTGGGAAAAGTTTGTATATTTGGCTAATTTGTTAGCCTTTCAAAAATGAACAAGGGAATAAAAATTTCAGAATTATCTATGCTTGGAGATTGGAAAAAATATTTGAATATTGGATAGAAGAATTAGAAATCATAATCGAGTTATCGAATGGAAAAGAGGCTCCTTTCGTTCATGCAGAACATGGCGGCATGCATCACTTTGGAGTCTATGTCATCATCCTATGGTTCTGAAAAAGAAGCTCAAGGAACGGTATCTAAAGATGAAAATGTATGATTTTTGCTAACGATATAGTCATTACAGTATTGAGATAATAGTTTAATGTTGCCGTCGCCAAATCATTGGAAAGCTATCAACGTTGTTTTTTCCAGGCAGCACAACTAGGCATTCTGAGATCATTTCATTGATGCTCCGCATCCATATATTCCATTGCACAGCCTTATAATTTACCGAGACTGTCACCATTTTAGCTCCCTCGTGCGCCCCTTGTTCCGAGAAAAAGAGGTTATCAACATCTTCGAGATCAGCGTTAGTCAACCGGAAGAACGTGAAATCGGCATCAAATTGCGCGGTTTTTTTGTCATCGACTATTCGCTGGCCATTTGAACAGAGATTACTGCCAAACTCCGTGCTTTGTCCAAGTCCGACATTACAAAGCGCAGCTGATATAGGAGGAATAAGTTCTACAGTACCGCCCAACTCATCAGTTCGATCCTCTTCAACAGCAAGGCGCGTCGGTCCCAATACTTGGAAGCGAATACGCGTACTAGTGGGCAAGTATTCATCACATAACTTAACAGCATTAACGGGCGGTGTTGCTTCGATTATCCAGGTTCCGTTTATCATATCGTTTTTTGAATCCTTTGCTTTAGCCTCTGATGAGGCAAAAATTAGAATGGAAATCAGCAATAGTACGGCCAACTTTACGTTACATTGGCCATTCGAAGAGGAAAATAACATTGAAAATCCAATATTATGGTTTTGTTGCACAAGATTGTTGACACTGTTCATCGAGATACGATAACTCACGCTTGCCTCGGGCGGCGATCAGTTTGTTTTTATTTTTAGTCTTTTGCTCCAGAGCATTCCGTGCGCCTTCATTGTCTCCTTCGAGCAACGCGTCAACAAATGGTTTGCTATGTGTCTTGTTGATACGGCCTTCGTGATAGAGAGTAGAAAACAAAACAGTTTGCTGTGAACAACTGATATTGTTGAAACTTGAGGGAATAGTCCCATTTGAATTTCTTGAAATGCGTCCTCACGGGCTTTGTCGTATCTTGCGGAGTCTTCGTCCCAAAATGGATACTTCAGAGATGCATTAAGCATTTCAATCCGAGCAACATCAATTAGTGCTTGCGTTTCTGTCTGAGAATTAAGAATTAGCTCCTCTTCAGTTCCTCTGTCCAATACTTCAATTACGACAGGATATTTTCGTTCCATTGCAATTTGCTTCATTGTATTTTTTAACGACGCGGGGAAAGGGATTATCGTACTCATGATATTTTCACTCCAGTATATTCCATCATTTTTTCGAGTTCTTTTAGCTTTTCTATAAGTTCAGGTATAGTCCGTAGGATGTGCCGATGACCCCAGGGATGGAGAGGTAGAGCACCAATAGTGGCGCTTTAGGCGTCGCAGGAGCAGTTGCCGAGGCACGAGGCGCATCGTTCGCGATTGATGTGCTTCACTGCCTTCAGTACACTGCAGTTGTATATTTTTAAGCGTATCGACTGCAAATGATGGGTCCCTTTATATCAGCCAGCCCTAGCGCTCTGATTATGCGAATTAGAAAAACACATTATTGATATATCACATGACCAAAAACACTTACCAAAAACCGTCACCGGAAACCCAGGTGGAAGCGCTGAAAATCGCCAGGGCGACGCAGCGCCCGGGACAAACCAAGGAACAAACCAAACTGATTGCCCAGGGTATTGAAAAAGGCATTGCGCTTTATAAGAAGCAGCAAAAGGAAAAAGCCAGGGAGTTGAGCCGGAAGCTCAAGAAGGCTTCAAGCCAGCAGCACTCTGTTGAGCCGGAGGATCAGGAAATGGAAATTGTGGAACGGATTATTTACCGGCAGCATTGGCTGCCTTGGCTGCTGCTGGCTTTGAGCTGGCTGGGATGGGGTGTTTATTTTTTCGTTTCCCGAGGCCAGTGAATAGCCATTACAGCGGCCGGGAGTATGCGCCTGATGCCGGCGCTGTCTGTGTATCCCTCAACACCGTCAATTTCTCAAAATAATCCACTACCAGCTTCGCTTCACTATGGGAATTCAAACCTTCAGCCAAAACAATAGTCCCCGAGGCGGTTTTGGCGATGACCTGGTAATGGATGTGATGAGTACTGCCGGACTGGCTGCTGCCGTTTTGTTTGATTTCGATCGAGCGAATCAGTGGATAGGCGGAGGTTTTGTTGCTGACCGGAACGCCGAGAATGCGCCGAACGGCAGTGAGCGAACGGCCGTCGAACCGGATGTGCAGCGAGTTGAACAGAGCGTATAAACCGGAAAGCACAATCAGACTGCCGACAAGACTGAATATGCCGCTCATGAGGTACAGCATGGCGCTTTCCTGTGCGCCTTGCTTCCAGAGAAATACGCCGAGGCCGCTGAAGATGCCGCCAAACAGCATGATGGCAAGCGCGCGCAGCGGCTTGCGCCCCATCGGATAGTCGATGTCGACGCGACTGCCGGTACGGGTCAGCGGCAACAGTGCGTCTGCTCTGAGTTGTACATGCCCGGATGGTTGGCGTTGCGTGGAGAGAGTGGTAATGCGGCGGGATTTTTCTTTGCCGGGGTAGACGGGGATTTCGAAGCTGCGCTTTAAGTCTACACCGGGCATATCACCGTGGACATTGAGCCGCCACAAATGGTAAGTGTCGCTGCGCTCTTCACTTGACGGCAAACCGTCCGGCACTTCGAACCGGTATTGCAGGCGAGTACCGTGCATCGATGGATGGACCTCGGCATACCCCTGGTCCTGCCAAATGACTTTCTCGTTGCGCGAACGATCTTCACCGCGGCCTGAAATGTAGCTGTTGATGCAGCTAAGAGTCACTTCGAAGGCGGCGGACGGTTGATAAGGGATGTCGACGAGTATCTCGCCGCCGACATCACCGCCGATCGCGCCGGGGAAAGGATCCATGGCCATCGGCGTCGCGCCGAAACGGTTCCATTCCAGCGTGGTTTTGATCGCCCAGAACAGCAGGCCCAGACCCACGCACGGAAATAACAGCACCAGCAGCGCAAGCGCGCCTTCCTCGCGCCAGATGTCCGGTATGAAAAAGGCGGTAGGGGTACTGATCAGATTCCAGAATACAGCGAGACCCCAGGCGAAGTACATGCCGGTTTTGGCATTCGCTGCGAGGCGGGAAGCCGAGTAGTCCCCAGAAGCGATAGGGCTGGGCGTTTTCCCGAAGCGTTTTTTGCGTAGGGAAAATGCAAAGCTTTCCGACATCGCGTCGAGTCATTGTGGACTGATGCCTTAACCCCTTGTTGGGTTAAGGCGAAGGCCGCAGGACGGCTGGGGCGCCGCAGGCATGAGCGGTCGCGTGATTTTTGCTGCTTGCTTGGGCTGGGAGGCCCAAAACAAGCTTTCGCAAAAATAGCGACTCCCCT
>CAYPJI010000009.1:0-13656 GCA_964411045.1 uncultured Methylobacter sp.
TAATCGCCCGTCACCATATTGACACCCTGCCCCATCAGTTCGGTCACCCTGCCCCATCAGTTCGGTCACCAGCAAACCGGTATGCAGTTGCTTCAGCATGCCCTGATAATCGTGTTCGCCGGGGTCTATCGTTAAATTGTGCACGCCGCCGGCATTGCCGGTACTGCGCATGCCAAGCTTGCGGGCTGAATAAGTGCTTAGCACATAGCCGCGCAGAATGCCTCCGCTGACAATATCACGCGTTTGAGTAGCGACGCCTTCGCCGTCATAGTTGGCGCTACCCAGAGCGCCTTTTAAATGCGGCCGCTCGTGAATACGGATAAATTCGGGAAAAACCTGCGTATCAAGCGCATCCAGCAGGAATGATGATTTGCGGTACAAATTACCGCCGCTGACCGCACCGATAAACGAGCCCAGAAGGCCTGAAGCCACCTCGGCCACATACATGACCGGGCATTGCCGGGTGCTCAGGCTGCGCGCCTGCAAGCGCCGCAGAGCCCGTTCCGCGGATTTTCTGCCGACATCCACGGCCGGTTCGAGATTATGCGCATCTCTGGCTACCGTATACCAGTAATCGCGCTGCATGCTGTCGCCGCGCTGCGCCAGTACCGAACAGCTCAGCGAGTGGCGGGTCGAGGCATAACCCTGCAGAAAGCCTAATGTATTGCCCATGACCCGGATACCTTGATGGGTATTGACCGAGGCGCCTTCGGAATTGCTGATTTCCGCATGATAGCCGCGCGCGGCATTTTCACACTCGATAGCCAGCGCGATGGCTTCATCGGCGCGCAAATCCCACGGATGATTAAGATCCAGATCCTGAAACTCGGTCGCCAGCTGTTCTTTCTCGGGCAAGCCGGCATATTCGTCTTCGCTGGTATAGCGGGCGATACTGCAAGCCGCGCCGACGGTTTCCCTGATCGATGCCGGCGACAGATCCGACGAACTGGCAGAACCTTTTCGCTGCCCGAAGTAGACGGTTACGCCAAGCCCCTGATCGCGATGATGCTCTATCGTTTCGACATCGCCAAGGCGAGCCGTTACGGATAAGCCGCTTTCCTGGCTCAAGCCGGCCTCGGCCGCGCTGGCTCCCTGATTTTTAGCCTCATCCAGTATGGACTGAACAATCGTTTTTAATCGGCTGATTTCTTCCTGGGTCTGCAACATATTCTCTTAAGCTATTGTTGTTTAGGTTTAAGCGCCTAAAAGTACCATCTGTATTCACTGAGAATACAGATGCTTTCGTGACCTTCGCGGCCGCTATAAATTCAAATCGTTTATCTAAACGTTAGTGCCGCCGACAGTTAACCCGTCGATTTTCAGCGTAGGCTGGCCGACGCCGACCGGTACGCTCTGGCCGTCCTTGCCGCAGGTGCCGACGCCGCTATCCAGTTCCAGATCGGTACCCACCATGGACACCTTGGTCAGCACATCGGGGCCGTTGCCGATCAGGGTCGCGCCTTTGACGGCCCGCATGATTTTTCCATCTTCGATCAAGTAGGCTTCGCTGGCTGAAAATACGAACTTGCCGGATGTGATGTCGACCTGGCCGCCGCCGAAATTCTTCGCGTAGAGGCCTTTTTTGACCGATCGTATAATTTCTTCGGGATCATGGGGCCCTGGCAGCATATAGGTATTGGTCATGCGCGGCATCGGCAGATTCGCGTAGGACTCGCGGCGGCCGTTGCCGGTCGGCTTGACGCCCATCAGACGGGCATTGAGCTTATCCTGCATATAGCCTCTCAGAATGCCGTTTTCAATCAATACGGTTTTTTCGGTCGGCGTACCTTCATCATCGATGCTCAATGAGCCGCGCCGGTTTGGCAGCGTGCCGTCATCGACGACGGTGCATAAATCGGAAGCGACGCGCTGGCCGACCCGGCCGCTGAATGCGGAGGTGCCTTTACGATTGAAATCGCCTTCCAGTCCGTGCCCTATCGCTTCATGAAGCAGAATGCCGGGCCAGCCCGGCCCCAGCACAACAGTCATGTTCCCGGCCGGCGCCTCGACCGCATCCAGATTGACCAGCGCCTGTCTGACCGCCTCCCTGCCGTATTCGAGCGCCTTGTCCTGGTCGATGAATCCGCTGTAATCGCTACGGGCGCCGCCGCCCATGCTGCCCTGTTCGCGGCGGCCGTCTACCTGTACGATCACGGTGACATTCATGCGCACCAACGGCCGGACATCGGCCGCCAGCGAACCGTCCTGATTGGCGACCAGAATACTGTCATGGACGCCAACCAGGCTGACGATGACTTCTTCAATGCGGCTGTCCAGCTTGCGGGTTTCAATGTCGACTCTGCGCAGCAAATCGATCTTTTGCTGATCAGCCAGGGATTTCAACGGGTTCAGCGGCGCATAGTAGAGCGGCCATTCAGCTGCTTTCACGATGCCGACTTTCGCTTCCTGTCCCTGCCGGACGATGGCTTTAACGTTGTTGGCCGCCTCGAGCAGTACCGGCAATTCAATCCGGTCACTGTAGGCAAAACCGGTTTTCTCGCCCGATACGGCGCGCACACCGGCACCCTGCGCAATGTTATGACTGCCTTCTTTGATGATGCCGCCTTCCATGATCCAGGATTCGAAATGGCTGGACTGAAAATAAATGTCCGCCGCATCAACCGGCGCGCTGAGCAACTGGCTCATGATTTTTTCGATATCGCCATCCTGTATGCCGGCCGGCGTCAAAATCGATTGTCGTGCAAGATTTAATAGTTCCATAGAAAAATTTAAATTAGTGTTAATTGCGCAACAGATAGTTCCGGGAGCTATTCTTTTATCAGATCATCGCGCAGGGTTTCATGCAATGACTTCAGCAGTCTCTCGGCGCCATCGGTCGGCCTGCCCTCATCCGGTGCGCTGTCGGGTTTAGGCTTATCTACCGCTTCAGCACTTATTGCCGTTTCACCGTCCTTGTCTTCCAGCTTTAGCAGATAATCTTCTTTGGCATAGTCGTCCTTGAAAAATGAGAAAGTGCTTTCAGGATCATAATCGTCAGGATCAAAGGTGAGATAATAAGCCTTTAACTCCCGGTTACGGTCTACAACTTCAATATCCTGTTGTTTTAAGGCTTGAGCAAGCGTGCTCCAGGCCTCGTCGAAAGGCTGCTTGATGATCAACGACGGTGAATTGGAATCGGCCATATAGACTTTAGTTCCCAGGCCGGTTTTGGCTTCTCCTTCCGATTCAGCGCTATCAGGCTCTGCGCTGCTATCGGCTCCTTTTTGCTCCCCGGCAGGCCTGTTGCTGATCAGCGTCGGCGGTTTTTCAAGCATGGAAGTATCACGGTACCGAACCTCTTCCGTCGTTCCACAGGAAACCAGGGTTGCAGCCAGCAATACGGCAGGAATAAAGTTTTTGAAGATTATGTGCATAAACGGGTATTTTTAAAAGAAACGACGATGATTCAGCGCCGGAAATGCACCGCGGACTCTTTCCAGGCGGCCCCGATCAATATCGGCGCAAACGAAACCGCCGCCGGTTTTATAGCAATCCAGCACAACTCCCCATGGATCGATGATCATGCTGTGCCCAAAGGTCTTGCGGCCATTCAGATGAAAACCGCCCTGGTTCGGTGCGATGACATAACACAGGTTTTCTATCGCCCGCGCGCGCAACAATATCTCCCAATGCGCAGCACCTGTCTCGGCGGTAAACGCGGAGGGGATCACCAGTATTTCCATGCCTTGCTCAACCATCTTGCGGAAAAACTCAGGAAAACGAAGATCATAGCAGACCGCCACGCCGAGCTTGCCGAAAGGCGTATCGATCACCAGAGGATCAGTGCCGCATTCAATCGAATCCGATTCGCGGTAAACCTCGCTCGTGCCCGGCACATTCACATCGAACAGATGCACCTTATCATAACGCGCCACTCGCTCACCCTGGCCGTTATAGATAAGGCAGGCTGCCCGCACTTTATTTTCATTGTCGGCAGCCAGTGGAATAGTGCCGCCGACTACCCAGACTCCGTATTTTTTAGCGACCGAGGATAAAAAATTCTGGATAGGGCCGGAACCGTCAGGTTCTTTCGCGTTGAGCTTATCTGATTCATGCTCCCCCATCAGGGCAAAATTTTCCGGCAGGGCGACGAGTTTTGCACCGGCTCTTGCCGCTTCGCCGATCAGCTTGTCGGCTTCCAGCAGATTAGCGCTGATACTGGGACTTGATGCCATTTGTATGGCCGCACATTTATTCATATTGATTCTCTTTATTATTCTCGCGTTGCTCTAACCAGGGAAAGTCAGTAATACCATTCCAGGTTTTCTGCAACAGACCATCGTTTTCATGCAGCGGAATAATCTCCGCATTTCCCCATTCGCCTTTCACGCGATACTGCGATCCGAAGAAGAAGCCTTCTTTGTCTTCACCGGTCAACGAGCGCGCAACCAAGCCGGCTATTTTTCCCACAATTGTACCAGCAATAGGCACGGCCTCAGAACTTTTAGGCACTACGTTAACATTGTGATCAATGGTTCCATTGGCTAGATCCGTATCGCCGCGGATCGTGATCTTTGCCGGCACGGCGTCGACAACCAAGTCATGCGTATTAGCCAAGCCGTCCAGTAAATTAAAGTGTCCTTTGATGCTGTCAAATGTCAATCCTTCCTCATACACATCGCTAAAATCAAGCTGTATGCGCTTGATCCATTGAGCCATAGCCAGCATGCCCAGTACGCGGCCGACCCCCGGCTCTATGCTCAGGATTCGTCCGTTTTTTAAATTGACATCAATCTGCCCATTAAGGCCTGCCAACGAGAATTGAAACGGCGCGCCTTGCCAACGCAGGTCATAATGCATGACTCCGCTGGTTTCGGTCATGTCGTCTGTAATGCCGAGCCTGGTGAGCAGCCGGCCCCAGTGCGGCGTTTCCAGCAGTCCTATTATCTGCGACTCATGCTGTCTCCAGGTGCCTGACAAGGTCAATTTTTCATCCGCCCCGAGCAATTCCGCGCGCTTAAAACGGATGCCTTCCGGTATCCGCTCAGTCTCCAGCAGCAACTGCCCGAGATTGATCGAACGCCACAGCGTTTCCCGGCTCGTGATATTCAATAAAGGCACTTGCTCAGGGCGCACGGCCGCCCCCTCGAGCCTGAGCTGTCTCAGGGCCGAAATGTCCAGCATATCCATATTCAGCTTAATGCTGTCGCCACCCTTTGGACTTACAGGAACCTGAAGGCTTCCTCTAGCGAATGAGCTGCTGATATCGCCGGCCCAATAGTCGCCATTACGCTTTAGCGCCAGATCGAAAACGCCCAGTTCGGTTTTTTTCCAGAAGCCCCGATCGCTGTGAATTTTTATTTCCCTGATATTATCCGTTACACCGGCACCATTCTCCTGACTCTGGGCGGTTGCCGCCGATAGGCTCAACCATTCCGGCAAGTCCAGTCGGTCTCTGTTGATTTCCAGTTTAAGTCCGGCTTCCAGAGGCGGGGCCACTTTGCCTGTTCCGACCAGAACATGGCCTGAATGGATACGCTGCTGCTTCGCATTCAAGTTGATGGCCGCCTTCAATTTATTGTCGTAATTCAATTCTATCGGCAATAACGCTTCGTCCGTCAGCTCAAACCTCAGCGATAACGGCCTTTCCTGTTCGGCGCTTTTAATCAAGGCATCAGGCAGATCCAGCGCTATCCCGGCCAATGTGGACTGAACGGTCAAGTCGGGCTTGTTGTCGCCATAAGGCAAGCGCAACTGCAGCTGATAATCGGTCTCCCCTTCGGCAATATCCCACCAGGGCATTTTGAATTGCGCTTGCAAATCATCCACGCCGGCATGCCCCAATACATTGACCATAGTCTGCCTGTCATCGCTATTCATGTTAATCCGAATAGCATGGCCTAACGCCGTCGCGTGAATCGTGTCGCTATAAAGCCCCTGTTCATTGAATCTCAAGGCACCGGAAATGCCTTTTACCGGCAGATCCAGCGAATTTACGGTCAGCTGTGCATTGTTCAGCTGCGCCGTTCCATCGACTCTGGCATCAACTGTATCAATCAAAGGAATCTGCAAATCCAGCGCCACCTCAGTATTTCCGGCCGGCGTAATGACGCCCTGCAAGGCATCGAACGTCGAATGCAACGGCGTCTGTTGCATAAAGCCCAGGATCTGGCCGATTTCGCCAGTCACCTGGCCCTTGATCTGTAAATAATCGCTTTCCTGCATCGATGAAATTGCCACTTGCGCCTGTTTAATCGAGGCTTTGTCGCTTCGCCCTTGTTTCACGTCAACAAGCAGGCTGTCTTTCAGAAACAACACGTCCGCAGCCATGCCGGTTATGTGCGGCCATTCCGGATGATAAGCCAGCTCAGCCTGCTCAGCCTCAAACAAGGTTTCAAAGACGCCGCTGCCATCTTTGAACGGGAAATCGCCGGGGTTACCATAAAACAACATGCCGCCTTTTTTTATGCGGCCGCCGATAAAGGCATGATCCAGCCAGTCGACGGCCGACTTTCCCATAATACTTGTTGGCAGATAATGCTTGGCCTGACTGATATCATGCCCGACAAATGCGCTTTGCAGATCCATGAAAACCTCTCCATCGGCTTTGGGAATGACTATGCGCAATCGATTCTCGCTCTGAAAATCAGCATTATCGAGTCTGATCATCGAACTGGCCAGAATCCAGTCGGACTCTGTTTGCCGCCAATTTATAATACCGTTCAGGCTATCGATAGCCAGCGCGTTGCGGAACAGCTCCGGTGATGTCAACAGAGCCCGCTCGGTCATCAGGTGCACAATGCCGCCTTGATCGGTGCCTTTTATTTGGCCGGTCAGATTCTCCAGACCCGGAATTGATAGCTGCGGGGCCATGCTTATGCCGGCAAAGCGGCCGTTGACAGCAAAGTGATCCTCCTGCAGATCGGCAAACACGGAAAAGTTCTCGAGCAAACCTCTTATCCGGGCTTGCGCCAGCGCCTTTGACTGCTGATCCGATAAAGGCGCAAAGAAGCCGATAATGCCGGATGCTTCGTGCAAATCCAGCTGTTTGACAAACACGGCAAGTTTTCGCGACAAGTTGTCCTCAGTAGAATCACCGGATACGCTAAAGTCGGCAGCCGGCCACTTTTTACTGGCCCCATTAGGGGCGTCGGCTGTTTCCAGCCAGAAATCCCTGACATCAAGACGCCACTGGTTGTCTTTGGCCTGCCATTGAAACCGGGTTTTCAGCCTATCGACAGGAAAGGCGCCCTTGCCTTTGCGGGCAAGCTTCGCCCGTTGAATTTGCGCCTCGCCGATAACCGATACAGGCTGGGAATTTTGCCATTTCGCCCAAGCCTTAAAATCGGCAATGCCGGAATCGATCTGCATATCCAACGGCAGGCCGAATTTATCCCATTCGGCCAGTTTTATCCGGCTGCCCTCAATAAAAGCCGTGCCGTGAAGGTTGGTAGATTCAAAAACGTTACTTTCCAAATCCATCGACACTTTCAATGCATCGCCATACTGCGGCGGCAGCTTCATGAGCATGTTGATGCGGTGATGTTTGGTATCGGCGGCATTGATGATCGCCAGATCCACGTCATTAAATATTAACGGTTGGCTGTGATTTTTTTCATCGTGCCAGCTGATTTCGCTGCGTAAAACCTCGTATTTGCCGCCCTCCATCAGCCATAACGGCTGCCCGTCGCTGGCTTTCAGGCCAACAATGGCAAAACTCCCGTCAGGTTTGCGTATGACGGTCAGCTTGGCGCCGACCAGCGTGACCCATGAAGAGGACAGCAATTGCCTGTTGATCAGCATATCGAGCAAATTGATGCCCAGACGTATTTCTTTAAACTGGATGGGCGGTTTCTTGCGCGTACCCGGCGACAGGATAGTGATATCTTCGAGCACCAATTCAGGGCTGAACCCGCGCACCTTTGCCCCTAATCGGCCTATTTCGACCGGCGCGCCGACGAGCTCTTCGATATTGCTTGCCAGATTGGATTTATAACTCTCGATCCCGGACAACAATAAACGCACGCCGCTCAAACTCATGGCTATAGCGACCAAGGACCAGAAAATAAGATGCCGCGTTGCCCGCGTAAGATGGTAAATTACAAAAACAGGCACAATGTTGGAAGTTCTGCTATTGATATGCTGCGCTTTATAAAAGCGGTGTTAGTCTTTTTTTAGGTGAATGAAGCCGGATCTTAAAGCAACACCACATCATACTGCTCCTGATTGTATTCCGCTTCCGCTCTGAATTTGATCTGCACGCCCAGGAACGCTTCCAGTTCGGCCAGCATATCGGCTTCCTCATCGAGCAGCATTTCCACGACTTCATTGGAAGCCAGCACCAGCAACTGCTGGACTTTATATTGCCTGACCTCGCGAATGATTTCCCGGAATATTTCCAGACACATGGATTCGGCCGTTTTCAGGACGCCGCGCCCGCCGCAGGCCTTGCAGGGTTCGCAAAGCACATGCTCGAGGCTTTCACGAGTTCTTTTGCGCGTCATTTCCACAAGCCCCAGCACCGACACTTCGGTAATTTTGGTCTTGGCGTGGTCTTTCTCCAGATGGCGCTCAAGCGCCTGCAAAACCTGTTTCTTATGGTCTTCGCTTTGCATATCGATAAAATCGATAATGATGATGCCTCCCAGATTCCTCAACCTGAGCTGGCGCGAAATCGTCTGAGCCGCCTCCAGATTAGTCTTGAAAATAGTCTCTTCCAGATTGCGGCCGCCGACATAACCGCCGGTATTGACATCGACCGTCGTCATCGCTTCAGTCTGGTCGAACACCAGATGCCCGCCCGATTTCAATTTGACTTTGCGTTCCAGCGCCTTTTGAATTTCATCTTCGACACTGTAAATATCGAAGACCGGGCACTCGCCAGTGTAATGCTCGATGACCGGCACCATTTCCGGCACGAACACTTCAGCGAATTCGAGCAAGCGATGGTAGGTTTCCTTGGAGTCCACGCGAACCCGCTCAATGCCTTCTTTGTATAAATCCCTTAAAGTCCTGACGCTGAGCGGCAAATCCTTGTGTATGAACTGTTTGGGTTTGGCCGTGGCGATTTTGGCCAGAATCGATTCCCATAATTTCAGCAAAAATGTCATGTCTGAAAACAATATCGCCTCTTCCACGCACTCCGCCGCTGTTCTGGCGATAAAGCCGCCGCAATCATGCTCCCGCCGGAACGAATCAATGCACACGCGCAGCCGAGCCCGTTCGGCTTCGCACTCAATGCGCTGAGATACGCCGGAATTGTTGGCATAAGGCATGTATACCTGATACCGTGAAGGAATCGATATCTCCGTCGTCAAGCGCGCGCCTTTGGAGCCGATTGGATCTTTGACGACCTGTACGACAATGTGCTGACCTTCGTGCAGATAATGCTCGATATTTTCCGAGCGTTTTTTTTCCAGCTCCCTGCTGCACAAATCGGAGATATGCAGAAATGCGGCCCGAGGCAGGCCGATATCGACAAACGCCGCCTGCATGCCGGGCAGCACCCGGCACACTTCGCCTTTATAAATATTGCCGACCAGGCCTATCTGCCGGCTTCTTTCAATGATCAGTTCCTGCAAAACGCCATTTTCGATGACGGCAACGCGTGTCTCGGGAGGTGTAACATTGATTAAAATTTCTTCGCTCATTTAAATAGCTCTATTCCTTGTTTAGCTAATAGTTCGGCAGTTTCAAACAAAGGTAAGCCGACCACACCGGAAAAGCTTCCTTTTATAGATGCCACAAATATTCCTCCCATCCCTTGAATGGCATAGCTTCCAGCTTTATCGGCCGGCTCGCCGCTATGCCAATAGGCCAGCATTTCCTGCTCCGTTAGCGGTCTGAACGTGACGTCAGTAATGCTGACAGCCTGCCAGTGTTCGCGCCCTCTGAGCGAAATTGCGCTATAAACCTGGTGAGTTCTACCCGATAATTGGGCCAACATGGCAATCGCATCCTGCTGATTTTTTGGCTTTCCCATAATCAAATCATCCAACACCACAGCCGTATCGGCCGCCAGAACCGGTATGCTGGAGCCCATCTGCGCGACACAGGCAGCCGACTTTTCCGCCGCCACGCGCTTTACATAGTCCTGCGGCGATTCATTGATGCCTGGCGTTTCGTCAAGGTCAATCGGATTAACCGCATAAGTGACCTTGATTTGATCCAGCAGTTCCTTTCGGCGGGGCGAAGCTGAAGCAAGAATAAGCTGTACAGTCATTATCGATGATAGGGGTGATTGTGAAGAATGCTCCAGGCACGATAAATCTGCTCGGCAACAATAATCCGCACCAGGGGATGAGGAAATGTCAGCTTTGAAAGACTCCAGGATTCCCTGGCCATTTGCTTGGCCGCATCGGCCAGACCTTCCGGCCCGCCAACCAGCAAGGCGATGTTCTGCCCGCCCTCCAGCCAGCGCTTCATGGCCTGCGCCAGTTCGGGAGTCGTCCAGGGCTTGCCGGGAATATCCAGGGTCACGATATGCGCCCCTTGAGGGATGGCCGCCAGCATGCGTTCACCTTCTTCCTTGACGATTCTCGCCACATCGCTGTTCTTCCCTCGTTTGCCCGGCGCTATTTCTTTAAGCACAAGCTCGCATTCACGCGGCAGGCGCTTGGCATACTCATCATATCCCTGCTGCACCCAGCCGGGCATACGGTTTCCTACTGAAATCAGATTTATTTGCATGCTGTGCAGAATATAGAGATCACGGTTTTGATGCAATGCAGCCTGATGGACAAGCTCAACCATTCGACAAAAAACTTTGCTGATGGATCATCGGGCGCATACTGGCGAAAAATGACACGGCCTGAAGCTTAACCGTTCAGCCATATCAACTGTTAGCGCAAATACATAGTGTAGCCTTTATGGCTCCGTTTTTGCTTAATTTTTTTAACTGATATTACGCAGATGCTGTAGGGTCGAATTCATTCGACCCGGGACAGCCGAGATCGATAGGCGGTGCGAATACCCTCAAAGGGCACAAGTACCCGCAAAGGGCATAAATGAATTCGCACCTACGGCAGATCCGAATCTTTCTGGAGCGCCTGCCGTTTAATTCGCTACAGTGACGCTGAACATCATCCTATAAAAACAACGCTTCAGCCTCATCATGAGCTCGTTAACGCTTAGCAAGCCCACTTTCGGCTTTTTCTTATGGCATAAGAACGAACGTCGGCAGGCTTTATTCACTGTATCAAAAAAACTGGCGACCACGACTATCAAAAACAGCGGAATAGCCGCATTGCCAATAACAGGGCACCGAAGCAATTTCGGCCAATATGATTTGAAGAATATAACCTGCTCTCCATTCGACGGCAGGCAGGCTTCAGATGAAAAGCGCTCAGACTCTGAGCCGAATAAGAATAAAAAAATCTAGCTGATTTGCTATACGATGCTAGATATCAAGAACTCAAGCGGCCTGGACGGGAATGGCATGAGAGGAACGCAGAACTTCGTTCTTTTCATTGAAATAGACCAGCGTAGGTTTGTAATTTGTCAGCTCTTTTTGATCCAAAATAGCATAAGCGCAAACAATAATCAGATCACCGGGACAGGCCATTCGAGCCGCCGCCCCATTAACGGAAAACAATCCGGAACCCTCTTCCGCGCGAATGGCATAGGTAGTAAAACGGGCACCGTTGTTAATATTGTAAATCTGTATCTGCTCGTATTCCCGAATGCCTGCGAGATCAAGAATATTGCCATCGATTGCACAGGAGCCTTCATAACCCAATTCCGAATGGGTTACCGTCGCTCTGTGTAATTTCGCTTTAAGCATTGTAAGTTGCATATTAAAAACAATATAAATATTTTTAAGAACCACCCATTATGCATTAATTGCATAATGGCTTCAACTTTTTAGACATCAAAAATCAGATGATGTCCAGTATTTTCCATCATTGCACAAAATATGTCGAGCTGCGCCAAAAATAAAAAATTCGAGCAAGTACGCAGCAATTCAAAGAAATGACCGCCTTAGCTTTACCTGGAAAAATAGATATTATCGATCAATCGGGTTCTGCCCAGCTTTGCCGCTGCCAGTATAACCAAATCCTTATCCTCTGCTTCCGCTTTTTCTAGATCACTGCTGCGGCATATGGAAAAATAATCCGGTCGGAAGCCGGCTTCGCGCAAAGACAGCATCGCCTGAATCTCTATATCCGCATAAGCCTGCTTGCCGGATAAAACGGCATCACGCGCCATGCATAAGGATTCATAGAGTTTAGGCGCCGCCTTTACTTCTTCCGTGGATAAATAACCGTTTCTGGAACTCATCGCCAAACCGCTAGGCTCCCGCACCGTATCTACGCCGATAATTTCCACCGGAAAATTCAGATCCCTGACCATGGTCCGTATCACGGCCAACTGCTGAAAATCCTTTAACCCGAATAAGGCAATATCCGGCTGCACCAAATTAAATAGCTTGCAGACGACTGTCGCCACGCCGTTAAAATGCCCAGGCCTGGACGCTCCGCAATACAGTTCGGAAAGCCCCGCTACCGATACGACCGTTTTGGCATCAGGCATATACATTTCCGAAACAGGAGGCAGAAACAGCAGATCTGCGCCGGCAGCCTCGAGTTTTTCCTGATCTTCCCGTTCAGTGCGCGGATACGTTTCAAAATCCTCACCCGCGCCGAATTGAGTGGGATTGACGAAAATGCTGACCACCACGCGCCCGGCTTTCTGCCGGGCCTTGCTGACCAATTTCAAGTGACCTGCATGCAGGTTGCCCATGGTCGGCACAAAGGCGATGCGCTCACCAGCCGAGCGCCAGCCAGCAATGATATTGCGCAGATCAGATGCTAAAGTGACTTTCTGCATAATTTAAAAGCTGTGTTCGGGTGTTGGAAACTGCGACTGTTTGACGGCCGAATGATAAGCGGCGATAGCCTGCCCGATATCAGCGGCGTCCTGCATGAAATTTTTCGAAAATCGCGGCCGCTTGCTGACACCGATATTGAGCATGTCATAAAGCACCAGCACCTGCCCGTCGCAGTCGATACCGGCTCCGATGCCTATGACGGGAATAGCAAGCTGAGCGCTGATGTCCCTGGCCAACTCGGCAGGTACGCATTCCAGAACCAGCAATCCCGCCCCGGCTTGTTCCAGCTGATGCGCATCGGCAATAATTTTTTCGGCCTCGAGGCGCTCTTTGCCCTGCACTTTATAATCGCCTAATTGATTGATCGATTGCGGCAATAAACCTAAATGCCCGCAGACCGGAATACCCTGATCGACCAGAAAACGGACACAGTCAATGCGCGCCCCTTCGAGCTTGACCATTTGCGCGCCGCCGGCCTGCATCAGACGGGCAGCGTTTTCGGCCGCCATAAGCGGCGTGGCATAACTCATAAAAGGCAGATCGGCAATAACGAACGCCCGTCGCCTGACATGACTGACGCAACGGGTATGGTAAACCATGTCATCCATAGTGACCGGCAGAGTAGTAGTACGCCCCTGGATAACCATGCCCAAGGAATCCCCCACCAGCATCACATCGATGCCAATGCTGTCGATCAGCGTGCTGAAACTGGCATCGTAGGCAGTCAGGCAACTAATTTTTTCACCACATCGCTTCATCGCAGCCAGATCATTGATTGATAATGGCTTTACCGTGGATAACGAGGAATATTGGGTCATCTCAAACCAACCGTTTCAGGCCATTTAAAGGACAGTTTTTAACCAGATCCGCGATATGGCCTTTGCCCG
>CAYPJI010000009.1:13666-17688 GCA_964411045.1 uncultured Methylobacter sp.
CAATTTCATACAAGGGATATAGCACAAAGGCTCGCTCGGCAATGCCTACATGCGGAACGGTCAACTCAGGCAGGTCAATTTGCTGCCGGCCATAAATCAGCAAGTCCAGATCCAGCGTCCTGGCGCCCCAGCGCTCGCCTTTGCGCACTCGGCCGTGCTCATGCTCAATACGCTGCAGGTTTCTCAGTAAATCCATGGCCGGCAAGATCGTAGTGACAGCCATAACGGCATTGACATAATCAGGCTGATCCTGCGGCCCCATCGGCGGACTATGGTACAGGCTCGAAAAGGCAAGCTCTTCAACACCTGCCAAGCCGGCAATTGCTGAGTGCGCCGATTGAATTTGCCCTGCCGGGCTTTCAAGGTTGCTGCCCAAGCCTATGTAAGCGATAACCTGGTCTTTTCCTGAGTTTTTCATAGCTGAACTCATTTCAAACCAAACCCTTTAAACACTTTTATCCTGAGCGGCAGGTTTTTTACGGTAAGTTCTTTTCCGCTTTGCCTGGCCGGTTTTAACGCCGCGCGGAGGCCGGGTCATCTTCCTTTGCTCAGTTTCGTCGGCTTCCTGATACCGAGCCCACCATGCCGGCAGCTCAGGATCAGCACCGCCTGTCTCTGCACGCAGCACCAGAAAATCATAGGCAGCCCTAAAACGCGGGTGTGTCAGCAAGCGGCTGGGCTTGGAGCCGATACGCATATTGAATTTGGGTTGCAGCGTCCAGACTTCGCGCATTGACATGGTGATATGACGAGGCAGGGACGTACTGCCATTCTGCCTGGAGACCACTTCATTGGCGGCTTCCTGATAGGCCATGGATTCCGCCATGCCTCTCACTATTTTTTCCTTGGCCCGTATCGCTACCGGTTCCCATAAAAAAGCAGACCATAGAAAATAAGCCGTAACGGTTTTGCCTTCGGCAATCCTGTTATCGGAATTTTCCAGCGCCTTGACCAGGAACAATTTGGGGAAGCCTTCTTCCTCGAGCGCCAGACTGCTTTCGGTATCGGGAAACAATATCTGGAACAGCCCATAATGCCTGAGCATTTCAAAAGTCTGTAAGGCGTAGCCCGACAAAAACAGCTTCAAGGCTTCATCGTAAAGCCGGGCAGCCGGTATGCCGTACAGCAACTCGGCGAGATCATGAATGGGCTTCTCGCAGGCAGGGTCCAGATTAAAACCGAGCTTCACGGCAAAACGCACCGCTCTCAGCATTCGCACGGGATCTTCACGAAAGCGCGTTTCAGGATCGCCAATCAGCCTGAGCGTTCCGGTTTTATGGTCGTCCATGCCGCCAGTGTAATCGACTACCGAGAAATCCTTGATGTTGTAATAGAGCGCATTGACCGTAAAATCGCGTCGCCAGACATCTTCCTCAATCGTGCCGTAAACATTGTCGCGCAGCAGGCGCCCTTCCTTGTTGAGCACCTGCTTATCGTCCTGGGCATCTCCCATTCCGCGGAAAGTAGCCACCTCAATAATTTCGCGACCGAAATGCACATGCGCAAGGCGAAATCTGCGACCGATTATGCGGCAATTGCGAAAAACCTTTCTGATCTGCTCGGGATCCGCATCCGTTACGACATCGAAATCCTTAGGTTCCCGCCCCAGCAATAAATCCCGCACACAGCCGCCGACAAGATAGGCCTGGAATCCTGACTTTTGCAATCGATATAAAACCTTCAATGCATTTTCGCTGATCTGGGACCGCGAAATATTATGCTCGGCGCGCGCATATATTCTTACTGCTGGCGCATTTGCTGCTGGTACAGCATCCGGTTCAGCTTCATTTCTGGCTGGATTAATAATTTTTTTAAAGAAGTTTAAAATGGTCTTTATACCCTGTCTGTTTTCTAAAATTTAGTAATCATATCATTTCATATGATTCTAGCCCAATTGACAACTTTCTTTTCTTTTACATTCCCCTTTTTATTATAGTAAAATCGCAATCCTGATTTTTAATAGCAGTCCCAATCGGCTCGACATTTTGTTTTTAACGGTTTATAAAGATCAGGCAACCCTTTTTTTAACTACCTGCACAAATCATTAACGTGCTTGACGGAATTGTTATGTTCAAAAAGATCATAAATGGCTTCATTGACCAACCTTTGCTAACCAGCCTTTTTGTAACAGATTTCTTAATTCTTCTGTTCCATAAACCGCCTTTCCTGTTTTCATTGGCGATGCTGGGAGCGTTAGTTACCCTGTGCATGTATTTCGGCCAAAAACTGGCTTTATTTAAAGACTAATTGTCTCGTTCGATCCGGAAAAAGCAGCTAAAACCAGATAATGGCTCATCGCCAGCACCTGGTTTTTTGCGCCGTCTGGCGGCCATTATTTATGACTTTTTTCTGCTGCTCGCCCTTTTGTTTTTCGCGACAGCACTGCTACTGCCGTTGAATGCCGGGGAGGCCTTCACTTCCCAACATTTTTTTTATCCCGTTTATCTGCTCGTTATCAGCTTCATTTTTTATGCCTGGTTCTGGACTCATGGAGGACAAACCTTGGGACTGCGGACATGGAAACTGAAAGTACTGACCTTCAACGGCGAACCCATCAATTGGAAACAAGCCTTTTTGCGCTTTCTAGGCGCCATAATCTCCTGGGCTTTTTTGGGCTTGGGTTTTTTATGGATTCTTATCGATAAAAACCGTCTCGGCTGGCACGACCATTTATCGAAAACCGCCTTGTTTTTTGACTCTCAAGACATACGGCGCTAACTGGCCAATCAGATCAGGAACTGACGTGATGGCATTATATTGGTTTATCCGACATTTTTCTTCAAAACCTAAAAACGCTTATCCAATAGATAAATCGAGCGACAATTTGTCAGCAGTGCCGATAAATTATCCGCACCCTGAAAATCCGGTCGCACTGAAGACCGAAACAAACCCTTACCACTATTGGCAGGCCTCATCAGCAAGCATGATTCAGAGAGCACGAAAGCCATGCTCGCATATGCCGTATTGAGATGTAACGAATTAGCCCTGACTTTTCTCTGCATAAACCGCATAAAGTACATCAATGCAACCGCGAACCTACTTTGCTTAAAACTATGAATAATCCATTACTGCAAAACTCAGTATTACCGTTATTTTCACAAATCAAACCCGAACATGTTGAGCCTGCCATCGATCAACTGCTGGCCGAAGCCCGAGCCGTCGTCGAACAGCATCTTGAGGCCACTACCGAATACACCTGGGAAAACTTGGTTGAACCGATTGAAGACGTGGAAGACCGCCTGGGCAAGGCCTGGTCTCCGGTCAGCCATATGAATTCGGTCGTCAACAGCGACGCCCTGCGCGAGGCGTACAACGCCTGCCTGCCCAAGCTCAGTGAATATTCGACCGAAATGGGCCAGAACGAAAGATTGTTTAATGCCTATCAGTTTATCGCCGACAGCGATGCATATGCCGCTCTGAATACGGCGCAGCAAAAAATTATCCAGAACGCGTTAAGAGACTTCAGATTGTCCGGTATCGATCTTGATGCCGAAAAAAAGCAGCGTTATAAGGAAATCAATCAGGAATTATCGCAGCTTGCCAGCAAGTATGAAGAAAACCTGATGGATGCGACCAATGCCTGGACCAAGCTGATCAGAGATGCAGATGATCTGGCCGGACTGCCGGAATCCGCACTGGCAGTGGCCCGACAGACCGCTGAAAGCCATAATGAAGAAGGCTGGATGATCACGCTGCAGTTTCCTTCTTATAGCGCGGTCATGACTTATGCCGACAACCGGGAATTGCGCCGTGAACACTATGAGGCCTTTGCTACGCGCGCCTCGGATCAGGGACCGCATGCCGGCCTTTACGACAACAGCGAAATCATGAAAAAAACCCTGGCCTTGCGTCATGAGAAAGCGCTATTGCTGGGTTTTAACAATTATGCCGAATTGTCGCTGGCCAGGAAAATGGCCGAAAAGCCCGACGACGTGATCGGCTTCATGGAAGACCTGGCCGACCGATCCTGGCGCCAGGCGCGCAAGGATTTAGTGGAATTGCGCCAGTTCGCCAAGCAGCAC
>CAYPJI010000009.1:17698-19563 GCA_964411045.1 uncultured Methylobacter sp.
GCATCGGTGACCTGCAGCCTTGAGATATCGGCTATTACTCGGAAAAAATGCGCCAGCACTATTACCAACTCTCGCAGGAAGCAGTAAAGGCCTACTTCCCTATCACACGCGTCTTGCCGGGCCTGTTTGCCGTCGTTGAAAAACTGTTCGGCCTGAATATCGGCGAAATTACCGGCTTCGACAGCTGGCATCCTGATGTGCGCTTCTTCGAGATCCACGACCAGCACGGCCAATTGCGCGGCCAGTTTTATACCGATCTGTATGCGCGTCCGAAAAAACGCGGCGGGGCCTGGATGGATGATTGCGTAAGCCGCAAGAAATCCGGCGACCGCATTCAAACACCGGTCGCGTATTTAACCTGCAACTTTACGCCGCCTGCCGGCAATGATCCGGCGTTATTGACCCATGACGAGGTCACGACGCTGTTTCATGAATTCGGCCATGGCCTGCACCACATGCTCACTCAGATCGATCATTTGGGCGTATCGGGCATCAATGGCGTCGAGTGGGACGCTGTCGAACTGCCCAGCCAGTTCATGGAAAACTGGTGCTGGGAAAAAGAAGCGTTGGCGCTGATCTCCGGTCATTATCAAACCGGCGAACCGCTGCCCGAAGAACTGTTCAATAAAATGCTGGCCGCCAGAAATTTCCAGTCCGGCATGATGATGGTCAGACAGCTCGAATTCAGCCTGTTCGATTTCAGAATCCATCGGGATTACGATCCTAAACAAGGCGACCGCATTTACCGGACGCTGGAACAGGTCAGAGATATGGTCGCCGTCATCAAGCCGCCCAAATTCAACCGGTTTGCGCACAGCTTCTCGCATATCTTTGCAGGCGGTTATGCCGCGGGCTATTACAGTTATAAATGGGCCGAGGTGCTGTCCAGCGACGCCTTTTCTCTGTTTGAAGAAAAAGGCATTTTTGACCAGGAAACCGGTCGCTCATTCCTGAGCAACATTCTTGAAAAAGGCGGCAGTGAAAATGCCATGGACCTGTTCGTCCGCTTCCGCGGCCGCAAACCGACCATTGATGCGTTACTGCGGCACAACGGCATAGCGGCATGAAATACAGGGACCTGCGCGACTTTATCAAGCAACTGGAAAAACAGGGCGAGCTGAAGCGGATCACGATTCCTGTCGATCCCTATCTGGAAATGACCGAGATTTGCGACCGCACCTTGAAGCAGGGCGGCCCGGCGCTGTTGTTCGAATACCCGACAGGCTCCAACATCCCGGTCCTGGCCAACCTGTTCGGCACGCCGCGCCGCGTCGCCATGGGCATGGGCGCTGAATCGGTCGCGGAACTGCGCGGCATCGGCGAATTGCTGGCCTATCTGAAGGAACCGGAACCGCCCAGAGGCATGAAAGATGCCATGGAAAAGCTCCCGGTTTTCAAGCAGGTGCTGAATATGGCGCCCAAGCTGGTCAAGGAGCCGCCCTGCCAGGAACTGGTGCGAGAAGGCGATGAAATCGATCTTGCCGATTATCCGATTCAAACCTGCTGGCCCGACGATGCGGGCCCCTTGATCACCTGGCCTTTGGTCATTACCAAAGGCCCGAATAAAGAACGGCAGAATCTGGGCATTTACCGCCAGCAGGTCATCGGCAAAAACAAGGTCATCATGCGCTGGCTGACGCACCGCGGCGGCGCCCTGGATTTCAGGGAATGGCAGCAGGCGCATCCCGGCAAGCCTTTCCCCGTTGCCGTGGCCTTGGGCGCGGACCCGGCCACGATACTGGCCGCCGTCACGCCGATTCCCGATACATTATCCGAATATGCTTTTGCAGGCCTGCTGCGGGGCGGCAAGACGGAAGTGGCCAAATGCCTGAGCAATGACTTGCAGGTTCCAGCCAGCGCCGAAA
>CAYPJI010000009.1:19573-20165 GCA_964411045.1 uncultured Methylobacter sp.
GGCCATCGGCAGCGATCTCTCGGTACCGGCCACCGCCGAAATCGTACTGGAAGGCTTTATCTATCCCGGAGAGACGGCTCCTGAAGGCCCGTTCGGCGATCATACCGGCTATTACAACGAAGTCGATGAATTCCCGGTATTCACGATAGAACGCATCACCCAGCGTCAGGCGCCCATTTATCACAGCACCTACACGGGCCGCCCGCCTGATGAGCCCGCCATCCTGGGCGTAGCGCTGAATGAAGTCTTCGTGCCGATCCTGCAAAAGCAGTTTCCGGAAATTGTCGACTTTTACCTGCCGCCGGAAGGTTGCTCCTACCGCATGGCCGTGATCAGCATGAAAAAACAATATGCCGGCCATGCCAAACGCGTCATGCTCGGCACCTGGTCATTCCTGCGCCAGTTCATGTATACAAAATTCGTCATCGTCGTCGATGACGATGTCGACGTGCGCAACTGGCAGGATGTGATCTGGGCCATGACCACGCGCATGGACCCGGCCCGGGACCTGACGATACTGGAGAATACGCCTATCGATTACCTTGACTTCGCCTCGCCGGTTTCAGGACTAGGCTCCAAGGTCGGATTTGAT
>CAYPJI010000010.1:0-19909 GCA_964411045.1 uncultured Methylobacter sp.
GTTTCACATAGGCCGTTTCCAGCGACATGTTCCAGAGCATTTCCGCGCCTTCCTGCAATAATTCGCGCGTGCTTTCGTAAGCGTTGTCGGATTTGACCGCCGGGGCCAGATAGACTTTGATGCCGCGCTCCCGGCATTGCCTGATAAAGACCAGCAGCGAAAACTGGTCGCCCCATTGCGTCGAGGAACAGGCCGTGCCGGAATGGTATAAGTCGTGCAGCACCACATCGACCGCATCCAGATTGATGTAGCGGTAATCCAGCCCCGGATACGGCCTGATCAGCAGTACGCGTTTGGAGAAATCGGCTTTCAGCGGCACGGGCTGGCGCAGTTTTTCCGTATCCATGAAGCCGTTTCGGGTAAAGGCGCCGTTGACGAACCGGCAATGGCTCTTGCCCTGCACGCTCATGAAATCGCCGCCCAGTTGCAGCGAAGATGCCAGGCGCGTGCCCAGGTGCAGTTGCGTGGTCTGGTTGCGGTTGGTGTAGGGGACAAAAACACCGGCTCCGCGTCCTTGCAGGATATACTCGACGGCACAGATGAAATTGGGCAGGCCGTTGGCGTGAGGATCATCCAGCGGGCTGTCGCTGGAAACGAGCAGAATCGGAATGTCCAGTGCGTTAAAGTACAAGCCGAGCGCCGAGGCGGTAAAAGCCAGCGTATCGGTGCCGTGCGTGATGATGACGCCGTCGTAGCGGTCAATATCTTGAGCCTCAATGACGGCGATCAGCTTTTCCCAGACCACCGGCGCGAGGTTCTCGCTCAGGATCTGGATGGGCTGGATGCTGTGGAAACTGATCTGTTCCCGGCTGGCATGGTGCTGCTGAAACAACTGGATCAATTTGTACGGCGCCGCATCGGATGTGTTGATGGTGCCTCCGACCGCTGTGGAGCCGATGGTTCCGCCTGTGAATACAACCAGAATATTTTTCATAGTATGATGCAGTGGTTTATTAATAGTATCTTAAAGAATATCAAAGCGATTTGCGCATTCAAATGAAAATATCACTCATCGTCGCGATGGCGAGCAACCGCGTCATCGGCATCAACAATCAACTGCCGTGGCACCTGTCGGCCGATCTTAAACGCTTCAGGCAAATCACCATGGGTTCGCCTATTTTGATGGGCAGGAAAACCTATGAATCGATAGGCAGGCCCTTGCCCGGCCGCGCGAACGTGATCATCAGCAGGGACCCGGCCTACAAACAGGAAGGCTGCCTGGTTTTCAACGATATTGAAACAGCGATAGAAAGTTGCGGTCAAAAGTTCCAGGAGATTTTTGTAATCGGCGGCTCGGAGCTTTATAAAGCGATGCTATCGAGGGCTGATGCGCTTTATGTGACCTTAATCAATAAAGAATTTTCAGGCGATGCTTTTTTCCCGGAAATCGATGCCCGGCATTGGACTGAGGTGTCGCGCGAGGATATTGACAACGATCCCGATGCCGGATTCAGCTACAGCTTTATAAAATATGAAAAATCAATAACTTGAATTAATGCTGATAGCGAGGCGGGATTAAAGGGCATAGGCTGGTCTGTTAACCAAATACTATCAGGCATAAGGAAGGGTAAAAATGACTCACTCAATCAATTACGGCAGACGTCAGTTTTTACAGTATTCCGCTTTCGGTGCGGCGGCCGCGTTGTTTCCTGAATTGCTGCTGGCCAATCCTAAGTCGGCAAGAAGCAGCCCGACGCCGGGCTTCAAGCCCGATGTGGAAATTGAATTCTCGGCGCGTGAGGTGTTTGTGCCTATCTTGAACAACGGTTCTAAAACCAAGGTGCAGAAATATTTCGCCAGATTACTGAAAGGCCCTGAAAATACCGTGCAGTCAATAGAAGACAGTTACTTGGGCCCAGCTCTCAGTTTTGTGAAAGGCCAGAAAGTCAGAATCTACTTTGACAATAACCTATCTGAACATTCGATCATACACTGGCATGGCATGCATGTGCCGCAGAAAAGCGACGGTCACCCCATGTATTCGATCGAGCCCGGCGAACGCTTTGTCTATGAATTTGAAGTCCTGAACAGCGCCGGTTCCAGTTTCTACCACTCGCACGCGCACGAATTGACAGGCTCGCAGGTTTACTTCGGACTGGCTGGCCTGCTGAAAGTCACTGACGAGGAAGAAAAAGCGCTGGGCCTGCCCACCGGTGAATATGACCGGCCACTGGTCATTCAGGACAAGCGCTTCAATAGCCACGGCCAGCTGCAGTATGTGCACGGCATGCACGACCGCATGATGGGCTTTCTGGGCGATACGATTCTGGTCAATGGCAAGCCCAATGCCGAATTCTCAGTGAAATCGCGCGCGTACCGGTTTCGGGTATTGAATGGTTCGAACTCGCGCATCTACAAGCTGGGCTGGGATGACGGTACGCCGCTGACGGCGATCGGGTCTGCCGTCAGTCTGCTGGAAAAGCCCGAGACCAGGCCCTATATCATGCTGGGGCCGAGCGAACGGTACGATTTATGGCTGGATTTCAGCGGCCGTCCGGTCGGCTCTAAGCTGGTCCTGTACAGCCTGCCTTTCAGCGGCGCCATGCCGCCGATGTTTGAGCGCATGCATGGAAGACGAGGCAGACAAGGTGGCATGGGCATGATGGGCAGGATGGACATGATGACCAGCGATCTGGCGCAAGGCGATAAATTCCCGATCGCGACCTTTAATGTCACTGAGAAAGTCAGCGATTCTCCGAAACTGCCGGCGCAATTGGTGAGCCTGAAACGGCTGACTGAAAAAGATGTCGACAACGCTGATAATCCGCTGCCGATTGCGATTACCGAGAGACACATGCGGCCGTTGGTGAACGGCAGGCCTTTCTCATTGGACGAGGTCATGGAGATCGAGAAGGTCAGGCTGGGCTCGATCAAGAAAATCAAGATCTACCACTCTCATGCGGAGCATCAGCAGCATGAAATGGCTTCGCAGATGGGCCATGACATGGAAGGCATGGATCACGGCGGCATGGGCATGATGGAGGAGAGGGACGGCGGCATGATGGGCGGCATGATGATGGCGATGGCGCATCCGATCCATCTGCACGGCCAGCAATTCCAGGTACTGTCGCGCAAGGAAGGGCATGTCAACGGGGACGATTACGAGACCGTCAGACACGGCTTTATTGACGTCGGCTGGAAAGATACGGTGCTGGTCATGCCCGGGGAGGAAGTCGAAATCATCAAGCCGTTCCAGGATTTTAAGGGCTTGTTCCTTTATCACTGCCATAACCTCGAGCACGAAGATTTGGGCATGATGAGGAACTTTTATGTGCATTGACAGCCCGTGGCGGGATTGCGCTTGCCGATGAAATTAGCGCTTACGTAGGGGCGAATTCCAACAGGAGGCGCTTCGCCTAGAGCGCCTCCTGTTGGAAGTCGCCCCCACACAACCTGTCGCCAGTCAAAATTCGGGAAGTTATTTCTCGCCTTATCCTAAACCTTGCCAAGTTTCCTGGTGCTGGGGCAGTCAATACTGAAACGCTGCACCTGCTCGCCCAGTTTCAATGCGGTCAGCTGGCCGCCCCATAGACAGCCGGTATCGATGGCATAGCAGTTATTGCCTTCATAGTAGCCCAGCGTGGACCAGTGGCCGAAGATGATGCGCAGGCTGGTGCTTTTGCGTTTGGGCACCTGGAACCAGGGCATCAGCTTTTCAGGCTGGGAGCCCAAAGGCCCGCTATTGATGAAGTCGAGCCGCCCGTAAGCATCGCAATAACGCATGCGCGTGAAGCAATTGAGGATAAACCGCAGTTTGGCCATGCCGGTCAGCGTGGGCGACCAGATGTCGGGCTTGTTGCCGTACATGTGCGTCAGCAGCCGCTGATAATCGGGGCCTCTCAGCGCTCTCTCGGCAAACAAGGCCATTTTCCGGGTCTTGTTGAAGTCCCATTGCGGCGGCAGGCCGGCATGCAGCAGGCAGAAATCGTCGTTGTAATGAAACAGCGGGCGGTGCCTGAGCCAATCGAGCAATTCGTCGCGGTCCGGCGCCTTCAAAACCGGCGCCAGCGTGTCGTACTTGCCGGCCTGTTCCGGCGAGCAGGCCGCGGCCAGCAAATGCAGATCATGATTGCCAAGCACGGTCACGGCGGCATCACCCAGGGCTTTGACAAATCGCAGCGTTTCCAGCGACTTAGGTCCGCGGTTGACCAGATCGCCGGCGAACCAGAGCTGGTCCGTGTGCTCATTGAAATTGATTGTATCCAGCAGCCGCAATAACTCATCATGGCAGCCCTGGATATCGCCGATGGCATAGATAGACATTTAATTAATGCAGGGTCCTGGGGATTGATAGTATGAATCGGGGAATACAGGCATTGAAATCATTGCCGTCATCGGAATGCATCGTGTAATTGCCCTGCATTGTGCCGACCGGCGTCGCTATCATGGCGCCGCTGGTGTAGCTGTAGGTTTCGCCGGGCCTGATGTAAGGCTGTTCGCCGACGACGCCGTCGCCCCTGACTTCCTGGACCTTGCCGTTGGCATCGGTAATCAGCCAGTGGCGCGTCAGCAGCCTGGCGGGGGTTTCCCCGGCATTGGTAATCGTGATCGTGTAGGCGAAAACATAGCGGTTCTCATCAGGAGAAGACTGCGCCTCCACGAAACGCGGCTTGGCTTCAACTAATATTTTGTTTTTTTCGCTCATTATTAGATGATATAAATTGATAATGTGGTTATTTGATCGTAACTTACCGCCAAACGCAAGCACCTGTTCCGCATGAAACGCAAAGCCGGCTTTTTTATTCTATCGTTCGCATTGTCCGGCATGGCTTACGCGCAAGATAGCAAAGAACTGTCCGCGGCGGCGATGTCATGCGGCCGATAAGCAAAACGTCATGGCCGGCCGGAAAACTACCCACGAAATCATCTCCAAGCTTCTGCGAGAGGATAGCCTATCCATCGGGATGCCGGTAAACCCGGGCAGAAGCAATAATTACTAGCTATAGGATAAGACATTGCATATTCACATCTTAGGCATTTGCGGCACATTCATGGGCGGCCTCGCGCTGATCGCAAGGCAACTGGGCTATCAGGTCAGCGGCTCGGACCAGAACGTGTATCCGCCCATGAGCACCCAGCTCGAACAGCAGGGCATACAACTGATGGAAGGCTACCGCGCCGAAAACCTCGACGGCAAGCCCGATCTGGTCATCATCGGCAATGCCCTGTCGCGCGGCAATCCGGAAGTCGAAGCGGTACTGAACCGGGGGCTGAAGTACGTATCCGGTCCGCAGTGGCTGTCGGAGCATGTATTGCAGGACAAGTGGGTGCTGGGCGTGGCCGGCACGCACGGCAAGACCACGACCACCAGCATGCTGAGCTGGATACTCGAGCACCAGGGCTTCAAGCCCGGCTTCCTGATCGGCGGCATTCCGCTGAATTTCGGCATCTCGGCCAGGCTCGGCGACTCTTCGTTCTTTGTCATCGAGGCCGATGAATATGACAGCGCCTTTTTCGACAAGCGCTCCAAATTCGTCCACTACCGTCCGCGCACGGCCATACTGAACAATCTGGAATACGATCATGCCGACATTTTCCCCGATCTCGGCGCCATTAAGCGCCAGTTTCACCATCTGGTGCGCACAGTGCCGGGCGAGGGCCTGATCATCAGCCCCGAGAGCGAAGCCAACATCAACGACGTGCTGGCCATGGGCTGCTGGACGCCGGTCACCCGCACCTCGATCGACGCCGATGCGCCGTGGAATGCCCGGTTGATCCAAGCCGACGGCAGCCAATTCAAGGTGTTGCTGAACGGCCAAGAGCAAGGCACGGTCGATTGGACCCTGACCGGCCGGCACAACGTCTACAACGCCCTGTCCGCGATCGCGGCGGCCCAGCATGCCGGCATCCTGCCCGCCGATGCCATAACGGCGCTGGCGAAATTCCAGAACGTCAAGCGGCGCATGGAAGTCATCGCCCGCATCAACGATGTCACGATCTATGATGACTTTGCCCATCACCCGACCGCGATCGCGACGACGCTGGACGGCCTGCGCAAACAGGTCGGAGGCGAGCGCATCATTGCCATCGTGGAACCCAGGTCCAATACCATGCGCATGGGCGTGCACACGCAAACGCTGGCGCAATCTTTGAATGGCGCCGATCAGGCTTTGATCTATCAGCCGCCGGGCCTGGGCTGGGATTTGAGCGCGCTGAAAAACTACGCCGGCAATATCGAAATCTGCCAGTCGCTGGATGAAATTATCGCTAAACTTAAATTGGAAGCGCGCCATGGCGGCCATTTCGTGCTGATGAGCAATGGCAGCTTCGGCGGCATTTACCAGCGCCTGCAGCATGAATTAAGTTGAATACTGATAGATAACCACGAAGGACACGAATGCCCCATCCCTGGGGGCGTTCGTGGTGAATAATAAAAAAAGGATACCCGGAGCGCATCATGAGTCGTACCGTCTGGCTATTAGCCGTTATGTTGTTTTTTTCTCCGATCGCTCCGGCCAGGCCGTTATTGCCGGAACAGGTGCCGGAGCCGCTCAAGCCCTGGATCAACTGGGTGCTGCAGCATGATCAGGAGCGCAATTGTCCTTTCCTTTATAACAGCTATGAGCAAAAACGCTGCAGCTGGCCGACTCAGCTAAACCTTGATATTGCGCCTGAAAAAGGCGCTTTCACGATCAGCTGGAAAGTCTATCAGGAAAGCTGGCTCAGCCTGCCGGGCGACCATAACTACTGGCCGCTTAACGTAACGGCTAACGACAAACCGGCGCTGGTCATGAACAAAGACGGCAGGCCGAAGGTTTTGCTCGAAGCCGGCGTTTACGAGATCAAGGGCCAGTTTCGCTGGGACAAGCTGCCGGACAATCTGACCATTCCTGAGGATACCGGACTGATCAGCCTGCATATCAACGGCAACGCCATACAGGCACCCATCGTGAAAAACGGACAGCTGTGGCTGAAAGACAGCGACAGCGGCCGGAAAAAGTCCGAAGACCAGCGGGACAGCCTCGATCTGCAGGTGTTCCGCAAAATCATCGATGATGTGCCGTTACAGGTTTTAACGCGCATGGATCTGGAAGTCTCCGGCGCGCAACGCGAAATCAAACTGGCGCTGCCGCTGCCGGAAGGCTTTGTCCCGCTACAGCTGCAAAGCCCGCTGCCGGCCCGGCTGGAGCCGGACGGGCAATTGCTGGTCCAGGTGCGTCCCGGCCGCTGGCAGATCGAGCTGCTGGCCAGAAGCTCGGCCGATTTGAGCGAGATACCGTTTACAGCACGAAAAGACTGGCCGAACGAGGAAGTCTGGGCGTTTAATGCGGCTCCGCAACTGCGCGTGGTTGAAATTGAAAATTTAAGCGCGCTCGACCCAAGCCAGACCAATCTACCCGAGGACTGGAGAAATCTGCCCGCCTATCGCATCAGCCAGGGGCAGGCCATGCATTTCAAGCTGATACGCAGGGGCGATCCGGAACCCGAGCCGAACCAGCTCAATCTGACACGGAAATTGTGGCTGGATTTTGACGGAACCGGTTATACGGTCAATGACCTGATCACGGGCCGCATGACCCGGGGCTGGCGGCTTAATGCCTTGCCCAGGACGCAGCTGGGTAAGGTCATGCTGGACGGCCAAAGCCAGCTCATCACCCGCGATGCCGGCAAGCAGGGCGTGGAAGTCAGGCGGGGCCGCATAACGCTGGATGCCGACAGCCGCCTGGCGGACGGCATCGGCACTCTCAGCGCGGTCGGCTGGGAGCAGGATTTTCATAACGTCAATGCCGAGCTGAACCTGCCGCCGGGCTGGCGTCTTTTGGCGGCCTCCGGCGTCGACAACGTGCCGGACAGCTGGCTTGCGCGCTGGACACTGCTGGACTTGTTTCTGGTGCTGATCGCGGCGCTGGCGATCAGACATCTGTGGAATCCGGCCTGGGGATTGTTCGCTCTGCTGACCTTGGTGATTATCTGGCATGAGCCCGACGCGCCTCATTTTGTCTGGCTCAATATCCTGGCTGCGACGGCGCTGATTAAAGTGTTGCCGCCGGGCAGGTTTCTGAGCTTCATGAACTGGTATCGCGCTGTTACCTGCCTGTTTTTGGTCCTGGCGGCAATCCCGTTCATGGTCGACCAGGTACGCATGGGACTTTACCCGCAGCTGGAACAGCCCTGGCAAACCATCCTGCCGGCGGAGTATCCGGCTACGGCTGCTATGGCGCCGGAGGCGATGATCATGCAGGGGCAGGCCATGAGGAAATCGATGCCGGAGCAGGCTGCATCCGGCGCCGCCGTTGAAAAAGACGAAGCTGTCAATTTCGAGCGCATCGATCCCAACGCCAAGATCCAGACCGGACCGGGGCTGCCGCAATGGCAATGGACCAAGATCCAGCTGTCCTGGAACGGCGCCGTGGACAGCGGGCAGGAACTGCATTTGTGGTATCAGCCGCCAGTCATGACCATGCTGCTCAATTTTCTGCGCGTGGCGCTGATCGCAGTGCTGGCTTTGCTGATGTTCGGCGTTGCCGAAAAATTCAAATTCAACCTGAAAACTGCGATGCCGGTAATGCTGGGGTTCCTAGTGCTGCCGATGCTGTCGCCGCAGCCGGCCCATGCCGATTTCCCCAATCAGGCCATGCTCGATGAACTGCGCAACAGACTGCTGGAGGCGCCCGACTGCCTGCCGGATTGCGCTCAGATTCCGCAGATGCACCTGGCGATCACGGATAAGGCGCTGACGCTGACGTTAAAAATTCATGCCCGGCAAGCCGTGGCCGTGCCGTTGCCTGCCGAATACGAACAATGGTTTCCAAGTCAGGTCTCGGTTGATGGCAAAGCCGCTCAGGGACTTTACCGCAGCGGCAATGGTTTATGGCTCAATCTGAGCGAAGGCGAGCATCAGGTGGCGCTGAGCGCTGCGCCACTGCTGAGCCGGTTCACGCTGCCGCTGCCGCTGAAGCCGCATCACGTCGTCATTGAAGCGGACGGCTGGCAGGTCAGCGGCACGCAGGAAGACGGCCGCGTCGACGGCCAGCTGCAATTCAGCCGCGTCAGCCAGACGCAGGAAGCCGGCAAGCCAGCCCTGGAACCTGGCGTCCTGCCGCCGTTTGTCAGCATCAAGCGCACCTTGCAGCTGGGCCTGGACTGGCGCGTCATCACGCAGATCAGCAGGATTTCACCGGCCGATTCGGCCGTGGTCATCGCCGTGCCGCTGCTGCCGGGCGAATCGGTCACGACGGCGGGCATTCGCGTAACGGACGGCAAAGTCGAAGTCAATATGCCGCCGCAGCAGACTTTTATGGAATGGCAGTCGGTCCTGAAAAAAACCGGACAGATCGAATTGACGGCGGCGCCGACAGACCGCTGGCGGGAAATCTGGGCAGCCGATGTCAGCCCCATCTGGCATATCGAAGCTTCGGGCATTGCCATGATCCATCAGAACCATGAAGGGCGCTGGCTGCCTGAATGGCGGCCCTGGCCTGGCGAGAAAGTAACGCTGAAAATCACGCGGCCGCAGCCGGTGGAAGGCCAAACGCTGACTATCGATGACAGCCGGCTCATGATTAATCCCAGCAAACGCCTGCAGGACGCCGAACTGAAAATCAGCCTGCGCAGTTCGCAAGGCGCGCAGCATACGCTGACTCTGCCAGAAAACGCCGTGTTGCAGTCGGTTATGATAGACGGCGTGGTTCAGCCGTTGCGGCAAAAGGGGCGCACGCTGACCGTGCCGATTCATCCCGGCAGGCAGGATATCCTGCTGAACTGGCAGCAGGCGCTCGAAATGTCGCCCGTCATGACCACGCCTGAGGTGGATCTGGGACAGGGCAGCGTCAACACCAGTCTGGGCATGGGCCTGGGCCAGGACCGCTGGGTACTGTTTACTATGGGCCCCGAATTCGGGCCTGCCGTTTTATTCTGGGGCGTTCTGGCCGTCATCGTGATCGTATCGCTGGGCCTGGGCAAAATCCGTTGGACGCCGCTAAAGAGCTGGCACTGGTTCTTGTTGCTGGTCGGACTCAGCCAGATACCGATCGAGTCGGCCGTGATTGTGGTCGCCTGGTTAATGATCCTGGGCCGGCGCTCAGACAGGCCGATTGCGCATGCCAACTATTTCAATATAGTGCAGGTGGCCATCGGCCTGCTGACGTTGATATCGCTGAGCCTGTTGTTCGATGCCGTCCAACAGGGACTGCTCGGATCGCCCGAGATGCAGATTACCGGCAACCAGTCTTCGGCGTTCAATCTGAACTGGTACCAGGACAGAAGCCCATCGACTCTGCCGACCGCGACGCTGGTTTCGATGCCGTTATTCGTGTACCGGCTGCTCATGCTGGCCTGGTCGTTATGGCTGGCCTCTGCGCTGCTGAATTGGCTCAAATGGGGCTGGAAATGTTATTCTCACGGCGGTTTCTGGAAGAAAAAGCCGGTCAAGCAGGAAGAAGCAGCGGCTGAGCAGAAGAAGTAGCTTTGTAGTACGCGCCGCGTACCACTTTGGGAGCTGGTTCATCAAAAAACTTTGAAAAGGGTACGCAATGCGTATCCTACAGCTGGAAATGTTATTCGCGCGGCGATTTTTGGAAGAAAAAAACGGCGAAACAGAAAGAGGCAGTAATTGAGAAGGAAAGATAGTTATTCAAAGCAGGATACGTATTGCGTACCATTTGGAGCTTAATAAAACGGTTATTCAGGACAGTGAGTGATTAAGCATGTCGGTTTTCAATTTCCAGCAGTTCTCGGTGCAACAGAAACAGTCGGCTATGAAAGTCTGCACCGATAGTACTCTGTTTGGCGCCATGACGCCTGTCAGCGGCGGCGAGCGGGTGCTCGATATCGGCGCGGGCACGGGACTGCTGTCGCTGATGGCGGCGCAGTTGGGCGCCGGGCGCGTGACGGCTGTGGAACTGACTGAAGAGGCTTATCGGGAGTGCAGTTTCAATTTCGCAGCGAGCCCATGGGCGGATCGCCTGGAGGCGGTGCATCAGGACATTCAAAGCTTTGCTCTCAAGGCCGGTCAGCCCTACGATCTGGTCATCAGCAACCCGCCGTTTTTCGAAAACCACTTCGGAGCCGAAGATTCGCTCAGGCATATCGCCCGGCATACTGACCAGCTTAGCTATGCTGACTTGATCGAGGCTGCCGATCGCTTGGTGTCGCCGCAAGGGCTGCTGTATCTGTTGCTGCCCGTTCATGCCGTGCCGAAGTTTGCCGCTGCCGCATCGGCGTCTGGTTTCCATCTGATCAGGCAGACCGATTACCCTGGCTTTGCACACAGCAAGGCCAGGGCGGCCGCGCTGATTTTCAGCCGTATAAACGCTGTTTTGTCAAAGGAGAGGTTGATTATCTATGAGTCGGCAGGCGTTTATACGCAGGCCAGCGAACGGTATTTGTCGCCTTTTCTGCTGCGGTTTTTAAAAGCGGGAAAAGCAATTGACACACATCCCTGTGCATCTGATTGATGAGAGGCGTAAACTGGATTAGTTGAGTACGCGGTGTCCACGTTGTCTCAGGCAGCTGGAATAAGCTCTTTTGTAAGCATCTCTTGCCTGATAGCCTTGATAGGCGCCGCCGCCGAGGGCCATTGCCGCCGCGCCTATGGCCGCGCCTTTGCCGGCATCGCCAGTAAGTGCACCTAAAGCCGCGCCGCTAGCACCGCCGAGCAGGCCGCCTACCGCAGCGCCTTTAGCGCCTTCTTTCAGCATGCCGCCGGAGCTTTGGTCCGCGATTTGTCCGCACTCAGCCATGTCCTGATTGAGGCGGTAAGCGTTAGGATCATTGTAGGCGTCGACAGTCGGCGTCCATCCGCCACCTAAGCTGTTCATTACGCCGCCCTGGTTGGCGCAAGCTGTGATGAGCGTGCTGGCCATGAAAACGATGCCGACGGTTGTTAATTTCTTCATTGTAGTACCTTAGTATTTAAGTGATTGTTCACTTGAAGTTTAGAAAATATTTCTGAATAGCGCATGAATGGTGGCGGCGTAATTTAAACAATAATTATTAGAGTTCTCTTAAAACCAGCAGCGGCGATTTGTTGACCACATCCCGCACCCCCCAATATCCGGCCAAGCCCACGAACAGTGCGCCTATCAGCGGCAGGACAGCCCACAAGTAGATATTGGGCATATATTCCATATGCATGACCTGCGTATATAAAGTATAGAGGATAATTTCCGAAATCAACACAGCCAGTAAGCCGGATATCAATCCCAGCAAGGTAAACTCGATCAGATGGGTTTTCCTGAGGAACGCACGGTTCGCGCCCAGTGTGCGCATTAAGGCGCCGTCGTAAATCCGGTCGTCCAGCGTCGAATAAACTGCCGCGAACAACACAGTGAAACCGGCCAGCAAGGCAAAGTACAGCAGGTAATTGATGGCTGCCGTCAATTGGGTCAGGATGGTTTTGAATTGCTGCAGAATCAGATCGACTTCCAGCAGGGTGGTGCTGGGAAATTTCTTCACCAGATCGTTTAAAAAGTTTTTCCGGGCTTCGGGCAAATAAAAGCTGGTGATGAAGGTGCTCGGATAATTCTCCAGCGTGCCGGGCGAGAAAATCATGTAGAAATTGGGTTTCATCGTGTCCCACTGCAGATCGCGTAGGCTGGACACGGTCGCTTCAAACTGCTCGCTGCCGACGGTAAAGGTCAACTTATCGCCCACTTTGATTTTCAGGCTCTTGGCCAGTTTTTGCTCGACGGAAACCAGTCCGGCCCGATCCGACTGCCACCAATGGCCGGCCGTGATTTTATTGTCCTCGGGCAAGTCTTTTGACCAGGTCAGGCTTAATTCCCTGTGCGTGGCGCCTTCGCCCTGTGTGTCCTTGCTGACGATCTGCTGTACCGGCGTCTGGTTGATCTCGACCAGGCGGCCCCTGACGACAGGATAAAACCGGCTGCCGACGATTTGCTGCTGTTCCAGCTCTTTCTGAAATGTTTGCTGCTGATCCGGAAAAATGTTCAGCGCGAAGTGATTGGGCGCATGCTCGGGCAGCTGCTTGTGCCAGTTGTCGAGCAAATCGGTGCGCACGGTGAAGCTGAGCACCATGGCTACCAGCGTCATACTGAAAGCCAATATCTGGCTGACGCTGCCCCGGCTGTTCCTGAACAAGCCCTGCAGACCGAAGCGCCAGATCAGGCTCATGTGCGGCAGCAATCGGCGCGACATTATCAGCAAGCCATAAACCAGCAGGCCCAGGAGCAGCAGCGCCAGCAAGCCGACACCGATAATCGTCGCAGTCATTTTGATATCGTCGGTATAACGCCAGATCAACACCGACATCAGGCCGACGGCCAGCCCGTAGATCAGCCACGCGCTGCTCGGCATAGGTTCAAGATCGCGGCGCAAAACGCGGAGCGCTGAGACTTGCTTCAGGCGCAGGATGGGCGGCAATGCGAAGCCCAGCAGAATCACCATGCCGGTGATGAAACCGAAGAAGACTGCCAGCAGGCCGGGGCTGGCGACCTGCGCGGGCAGCAGGTTTCTTAACAGATGGAACAGCGCTTCCTGGGCGAACCAGCCCAGCAGGCAGCCGATGGCGCTGGCCAGCAGGCCCAGTACGATGAACTGGCAACTGTACAGCCAGAGAATTTCGCGCTGCCTGCAGCCCAGGCAACGCAGTATGGCCGTGGTATTGAAGTGCCGTTCCGTATAGCGGCGCGTCGCCATGGCGATGGCGACGCCCGCGATCAGAATCACGACGATGCTCGACAGGCCCAGATAACGCTCGGCGCGTTCCAGAGCCGAGCCCAGCTCCGGGCGGTCTTCATGGATGTCCATCAGCCGTTGCGACGGATTCAGTTGCGGTTTGACCCAGCGGTTGAATGCGGCCAGGGACTTGCTGTCGCCGCTGAACTGAAAGAAATAATGCACATGACTGCCGGGCTGGATGACGCCGGAGGCTTCGAGGTCCTGCTGGTTGATCATGACGCGCGGCGAGAAGCTGTAAAAATCGCCGCGCTTGTCGGGTTCATAAGTAATGATGCGGCTGACGGTCAGTTTTTTTTCGCCGACGGTCAAGGGATCGCCCAGCTTGAGTTTCAGCGCAGACAGAACGCGTTTGTCGACCCAGGCCGTGCCGGGGTCCGGGCCTTTATCGACGCTCGTTTCGGCCGAGTAATCCGAAGTCGTGGTTTTCAGATGGCCGCGCAAGGGATATAAGGCGCTGACGGACTTGACGCTGGCCAATAGCAATTCATCGTTTTCTATCAGCACGCTGGAAAATTCGACTGTTTGGGCCTGGGTCAGCTTGAGTTGGTCGGCCTTGGCGAGCCAGAGATCGGGAATCGGGGCCGTGCTTGAGATGACCAGATCGGCCGCCAGAAAATCGGCCGCCTGAACGGTCATCGTGCGCTGCAGGCGGTCGGCGAACAGCGAGATGGCTGTCGAACTCGTGACCGCAATGATCAGTGCCAATACCAGTATGGTCAGTTCGCCGGAACGGCTGTCCCGCCATAACAATCGCAATGCCAACGTAAAACGGTTCATATGATGCGTCCTGCTTCCAGTCTGATGGTGCGCTGGCAGCGCGCGGCCAGCGCCGAATCATGCGTGACCAGGATCAGCGTGGTCCGGTTTTCCTGATTCAGCTCGAACAGCAAATCAATGATGTGCTCGCCGGTTTTGCTGTCCAGATTGCCGGTCGGCTCGTCGGCGAACAGAATGGCCGGCTCCGTGACGAACGCCCGGGCCAGGGCCACGCGCTGCTGTTCGCCGCCCGACAATTGCTTGGGGGTATGCGACAGCCGGTGCGACAGGCCAACCCTGTCGAGCAGGGCCGTGGCCGCCGTTTTGGCGTTCTTGTCGCCGCTGAGCTCCAGCGGCAGCATGACGTTTTCCAGCGCCGTCAGGCCGGGCAGCAATTGAAAGGACTGGAAGACGAAGCCGATCAGTTCGTTGCGCAGGGCGGCCCTGCCGTCTTCGTTCATGACCGTGATGATCTTGCCGTTCAACGTAATGGAACCTTCGCTGGGCGTGTCCAGGCCGGCCAGCAGGCTGATCAGGGTGGATTTGCCCGAGCCGGATTCGCCGATAATGGCGATGCTTTCGCCGGCGCTGATGGCCAAATCGATCGATGACAGGATCTGCAACGTGCCGCTGGAAGTCTGGACCGATTTACCGAGCTGTCTCGTTACTATAAGATGCGTGGATGTTTTATCAGCTTGAGGATGCATAATGATTAGGTTTTTATTTGCCTTGATAGTTTCGCTAATGCCCATGACGGCCTTGGCCGAATCGATTGTCGTACTCGGAGATAGTATCAGTGCCGGCTACGGAATTGAAGTCAAACAAGGCTGGGTGGCTTTGTTGCAGAACAAGCTGGCTCAGGCGAACAGCCCTTACGAGGTCGTCAATGCCAGCATCAGCGGCGATACGACGGCCGGCGGTCTGGCGCGCATAGACAAGATTCTGGCTGCGCATAAACCCGATGTTGTGCTCGTGGAACTGGGCGCCAATGACGGCTTGCGCGGCCTGCCGCCCAGGCTGATGAAAGACAATCTGGCTGAAATCACGCAGCGCGCCCGGAACGCCGGCGCAAAAGTCCTGTTATTGAGCATGCGAATTCCGCCGAATTACGGCAAGCGCTATACCGAGATGTTTTATGATGTTTATCCGCAATTGTCGAAGGAACTGGGTGTGCCGTATATGCCTTTTATTCTCGAGGATGTCGCGCTGGTGAAGGAATTGATGCAGCCGGACGGCCTGCATCCCAATGCCAAGGCGCAGCCTATGATTGCGGATAAAGTCTGGGAGCATTTGCAGCCGTTGTTAAAGTAGCCCAGGATAACGCAAATGAAGTCTTTGTTAATATTGATAATGACCAACCCTGCCTTGATGCTGATTCCAATCATTGGCCGAGGCGGGATAATCGCGTTATATTACAGCTAATCCGGCTTGCTGATAGCCTAGCCGGCATCAAGGTGTTTTTCTATAACAACAACAGGTATTCAATGAGAGATTTGCCCATGAAACTGACACTGGAAAAAGCCAACCAAATCATACAAGGAGCCACCCGTAAAGCCCGGCAATTAAAGCTGGCGCCGCTGACCGTAATCGTTCTGGATGAAGCCGGCCATTTAAAAGCCATGCAGAGAGAGGACGGCGCCACCGTGATCAGGCAGCAGATTGCCACGGCCAAGGCCTGGGGCGCGGTCAACATGGGTATTTCATCACGCAGCCTGGAAGCCGTGGCGGAACAGCGGCCGGATTTTATGAGCGCTTTGGTCGGCATGACCGATGGCAGAATCATGCCGGTTCCGGGCGGCGTCCTGATCCGCGATGAGAGCAATAACCTGATAGGCGCGGTCGGCATCAGCGGCGATGTGTCTGATCAGGACGAGCGTTGCGCAATTGCCGGGATAGAGGCGGCGGGATTTATCGCCGGCATTTAGGCTGTTCAGGCCTGCGGCGCGATATAAAGAATGTGTCTGTCTAAGAAGAACGCAGAGCCAGACTCTGTGTTCTTCCTAAAGATGGCCGATTTATTTTAGTTTTACTTGGCCGGTTCAGGCACTGGAACCGGCGCGGCGTCTTGAGACAGGGAATGTTTGGGGGCCTCTTCCTGTTTTGCCTGCCGGTTGCCTTCCCCGTAAAGCGTCATGGTTATCATGAATAATACGGTCGTGATCATGAGGATCAGGAGGCGATCCGGTTTCTTCAGAAAGAATAAAGGCCATTGCGGTTTAATCATGCCGATAACGAAAAAGAGTATCGTCAGGATTCCGATATTAAAAGCGGCGTATATCATCATTGCTGTTTACCCATTAACTTACATTTCGATGAAGTTGCATTATTATTAATCAAGCGGTTATTTCACCACAGCCGATTATTTTAAAGGTTTCATCGATTTGATTCCGAAAATTTACTGTGGCCTCATTCAGAACGGCCGCATTAAAAACCCGGTATCTGGCTTTGCCGGCAAGTGATCATGAAATGGCACAGAGATGTCAAACAGAGCGCCGGGCAAGTTTTTTCGCAAATAAAAAATAAGGGGGGTGTATGAGTGGGTTTTTCTTAGCGTTACTGGCTTTTGCCGTGGTGCTGGTGTTCATGAGCGTTAAATCCGTGCCTCAGGGCATGGAATATACGGTCGAGCGCTTCGGCAGATACACCACTACGCTGATGCCGGGACTGAATATCATCATGCCGGTCATAGACCGCATCGGCAATAAGATGATCATGATGGAGCAAGTCATGGACGTGCCTTCGCAGGAAGTCATCACCAAGGATAACGCCATGGTTACGGTCGACGGCGTGGTTTTTTATCAGGTCATGGACGCCGCGAAAGCCGCTTATGAAGTCAGCAAGCTGGACTGGGCCATCCTGAATCTGGTCATGACCAATATCCGTACCGTGATGGGATCAATGGACCTGGATGAATTGCTGTCGCGCCGCGATGATATCAACGCGCGCCTATTGTCTGTGGTCGACGACGCCACGACACCCTGGGGCATCAAGGTCACGCGTATTGAAATCAAGGATATCGCGCCGCCCAAGGATCTGGTTGAGGCGATGGGCCGGCAGATGAAAGCCGAGCGCTTGAAACGTGCGTCCATTCTCGAGGCTGAAGGCGCGCGGCAGTCTGAAATTCTGCGCGCGGAAGGCGAGAAGCAGGCCGCCATTCTGGAAGCCGAGGGCCGCAAGGAAGCTGCATTCCGCGAAGCCGAGGCCCGGGAGCGCCTGGCTCAGGCGGAAGCAAAAGCGACCTTGATGGTGTCGGAAGCGATCAGCCAGGGCGATATCCAGGCCGTTAATTATTTCGTCGCGCAAAAATACATCGAATCCTTGCAACATATCGCCGCGGCCGGCAACAGCAAGCTGATTTTCATGCCGCTGGAGTCATCGAACGTGATCGGCGCTATCGGCGGCATTTCGGAACTGGCGAAAGAAGCGATGGCGAAAGCCAATCCTCCGGCCTAGAGGTTGCAGCATGGCGGAACTGGAAATTGTTTTTTGGTATTGGTGGATAGCGGCGATGATATTGCTTATCATCGAAGTACTGGCGCCCGGCTTTTTCTTTCTATGGATGGCGGCTGCCGGGTTCATAACGGGCTGTCTGCTGTTGTTGATGCCGTCCATCAGCCTGGACATTCAGCTGGGCGTATTCTCGGTATTGTCGGTATTGGCCATTGTCGCCGGTCAGTATTATGCAAAAAAGCATCCTATCGTATCGGATCAGCCCTTGCTGAACAGGCGAGGCGCCCAGTACATCGGCAGGGTATTCAGCCTGCATGAGCCGATCGTGAATGGGCAGGGCAAGATAAAAGTCGATGACTCGATCTGGAAGGTGCACGGCGAAGACTGCGATATCAATACCAAGGTAAGAATCACGGCTATTCGCGGTATTGTCTTCGATGTCGAAAAAGTCGAATAGCCGCTGAATGATAAGGGCGGCTTTTTGGACAGTCGCCCTTAAACTCGGCTACGAAGCTAATTTCCGGCCTTGAACAGCATGACCAGCCTATGTAACTGCTTCAGGTCTTCCGGACCTGAATTCTGGCTATAGCGCAGCTTGATGAACACGTCTGTGATCTGATCGATCTGCGCCGACTTTTCGGGCAGTTTTGATTTCACCCGTTCGGCAAAATCCCTTGCGCCTTCGCTTTCGCTTCTGGCGAAGCCCTGGTGGGCAAGCTTGCTGCAGAACCGGTTATAGAGGCGCAAAGCTCTGTCGGTCTTTTTGGGTTTCCGGTGTAGCAGAAACCAGCTCAGTACCGCTGTCGTTAAGGCGATCAGGCCGATCATGCTGTAAAGCATGGTTTTGGCGTTCTGTATGCCCCATAACGATAAGAGCTGTAGTTGACTCTTGCTGTTATAGTTGATGACCCAGCGCTGCCAGCTGTAATCGGCGCTATTCCAAAGCTGATGCGTCTGCTTCAGCCAATCGAATGCCACCAATTTTTGGCTATTGGGACTGACAAAGGTGACAATGCCGCTGGCGACCTGTTGATCGACATTGACATCCTGCTCAATTCTTTCCGGCGCAATGGCCGCCGTCGGATCAATTCGAACCCAGCCTTTGTCCTGCAGCCAGACTTCAGTCCAGGCGTGGGCATGGGCTTGCCTTATTTCCAGAAAATTGCCGATCTTGTTCAGCTCGCCGCCCTGATAACCGGTGACAATGCGCGCCGGGATATCCGCGGCACGCATTAAATAAACGAATGCCGCCGCATAATGGCTGCAAAATCCGTAGCGCGTTTCAAACAGGAACGTTTCAATCGGATTTTCCTCCATTAGCGGCGGCGTTAACGTGTAATGAAAGTCTTCTTTTTTGAAATGACTCAACAATTGCTGAATATAGGTTTCGGGCGGGCTGTCAAAGCCGTGCAGCTGCCGGACCAGTTGATTGATTCTCTCAGACGGTTCGCCGGGCAGCTGCGTTGCGTCTTGATATTCGGTTTTCGTGATATAGCCGGTGTTGTATTGCGTATATGACGTCACTTTATACTCGGCGCGTTTACCAAGCGCTTCTTCACTGACGAGTTGATAGTTGGCATTCAGGCTTGCGGGCGACTGGTATTCGGCCGGTATATCCAGCGCAAAAACCCAGGGTTTGTCTTGCGGCTCCATCAGCAAAGTATATTGATAGGATGCGCCGGTAAACTTAGGCTTATCGAGAAATCTTTTAAAATCCTTGTGCACTGACTGGGTCCAAAGCCGGCCATCCGTATGGGTCATGACCGGCCCGCGCCAGTAGCGCTGCGCCGGCGGCGGCAAGGCGCCTTTGAATTTAACCCGGAATACCAGCTCGTCCGATAAACCGAGATTGCTGATGGAGCCCGGCTCGATACTGTCGCTCAAGCCGGATTTGGTTTGATGATCTTCGTTAAGCAACAACAAACGCGGCGCTTCAATGCGCGGAAACAGAATGAACAGCACGCCTGCAATCGGCAGGGCCTGCGCCATGATCACGGCCGCCGTTTTCAAGGCCGGCAGTGTCCGCGGCCGCAGGCTGTTGATACTGACCAGCGTCGCAAAC
>CAYPJI010000011.1:0-10117 GCA_964411045.1 uncultured Methylobacter sp.
TTCTCTGTTGGAGCTGATTATCAGTTAGCTCCCTGGAATCCACTATGAGCCAAAATCAAAATAAAATACTATTTACCCCTATATTACCCCGTTATTAACTTAAACTCATGATTTTAAACAATACTTGAGTTTCTGTATCGGAAAATAATCAGAAATTATTGAGAAATTAAAAGGAAGTGTTCCGGGGAAAAGGAGCAGCTATACCAGAACGCCAAGAGCTTTTCTGGCATAGCTTAATGATTATTAAATCATTCCTTTCAGATCGTTGAAAGCTTTTTCAGCGCTTTGCAATTCTTGCTCTGCTTCTTGTAAAGAGTTGTTTTTAGCATGGTTGCGAGCATTTTTCAGCATGCTGTTCGCTTTTGAACGTGCTCTGTCTACTTTATCATTAGCATTGATTTCTTTGCTTATATCTAACGCTCCTTTAATCAGCTCAGCAACAGCAGCGCCTTTTTCTCCGTTTTTGATAGCATCTTGTGCTGCTTTAATTTTATCCACAGTCATATTAATCGCTTCAGCAGGCGCGTACTCGATTCTGCCTTTGTCCGCTTCAGCCATTGCTGAAGTTGAAACAGCTCCCATTGATGCAGCAATCAATAAAGACAGTAAGACTTTTCTTAAGATTTTCATATTGCACTAATTCCACAAGTTGTAGTTATTTCGAGTTATATTGGCAGTATAACTATCGATTTTCATGGTTAAGAGTTATCTACCGGCGGTAATTCTAACACATTTTGAAGATTTTCAATCGTTAAGGCGATTGAAAAAGGTTAGATTATGTAGGGAAATTTAAGGTCTTAAATTTTAGCCGCTCAATCATAGGATAATTAAACCTGATCTGATAGGACATTAGCGGGTTTTAGCCATCATTTCTTGAAAGCCGGTAAAGCTTCTTTCAACAACTGTTTTGAGGCCTGTATGCGATTGTTGCCAGCTCCAACGTGCCCATTTCAGACCCAATAGGCGACTATCAACAGTAGGCGATCTAGGCGAAGCCGCCCTTATAAGCTTGCGTAAGTCCTGATGGTATTCAAGCATAAGAAATTCAGAGAGCATGAATATTACTCATCATCTCTTTTAATATCGAGGCAGATTTCTCCGTTTTCGTCGACAGACATTAAAAATAAAATAGGCGCGCAACAAACCGGACAATCTTCATAATACTCCTGTGCGCCGGAAGAAGCATCCACAAGCATATCAATGGTTTCGCCGCAATAAGGGCAGATCACATCGACTTCTTTCAAGTCGTTCATGTTCACGCCTTTCGCAGCAGTCCGTCCATCCAGGACACGGGCAGTATGCGTTTGAGAAAGCCGAACAAATAAGTCGGGAAAGTCACGTAATAGCGCAATTTAGGGCGATTGGCTTCCAGCGCATGAATGACTTTTTCGGCGACAGCCTCGGCGGGCAAAGTAAATGGAGCCACGGGGCCTTCCTTCTGCAGGCGTTCTTCCATGTTTTTATAGACTTCTTTATGGACGCTGTGTACCGGATCGATGTTTTTCTTATACAGCTCGAACGCGTTTTTTCTGAAATTGCTCAGGATCGGCCCGGGCTCTATCAGTGAAACATGAATATTGCTGCCGTGCAGCTCAAGCCGCAATGTGTCGGCCAGGCCTTCCAGCGCGAATTTGCTGGCATTGTAAGCGCCGCGGTAAGTCATCGCGACAAATCCCAGCACCGAGCTGTTATAAATAATGCGGCCATGGCCCTGCTGGCGCATGATTGGGATCAGCAGATTAGTCAGCTCATGGGTGCCGAAGAAATTGGTTTCAAACTGGAAACGCAGCACATCGCGGCTTAGATCCTCAACAGCGCCGGGTTGGCCGAAAGCGCCATTATTGAACAATGCGTCGATCCTTCCGTCCGTCAATGCCGCAACTTGGCGGACCGCCTGGCGGATGCTGTCACTGTAAGCCAGATCCAGCTGCACGGCGGTAAATCCTTCCTGGCTTAATCTGGCGACATCTTCGGGCTTTCTTGCCGAAGCTATGACGTTGTGGCCGCGCTTTCTTAATTCGACGGCCGTAACATAACCGATGCCGCTGGAGCAGCCCGTGATCAATATGGTTTTTGATGGATTCATAAAACGATTATTGGGTTAATTCCTGTTCGTTATAATAAAAGTTTTTGCCGCTGCTGCAATTGATCAAAAAGACCAGGGCATCCTGGGTGCTTCTTGCATTGAGCTCAGACGCCTCAACGCGGCTGCAGGTTCCGGTCGCCAGAGCCCGCTCCGCCGCCTGCCTTCTGAAACGCTCTATATCCGGCAAGCGGTTTTGGTGATTCTTAACTACACCGGACAGCTGATCAAACTGATACGGGGGAATTGCATAAGCTGAAAACTTCCCCGGATTGTTCTTGATGAGAAACTGATTTTTGGCGCTTTCATCGGCAGCCGTCTGCTTTAACTGTGCCTGCCTTTGCTTTAATCTCTCTTGTTCAAGCTTGTCTTGATCAATTTTCTTCTGCTGATCCAGCTGTTGTTTTTGTTGCTCATCCAGATCGGTGGAGCCGCCGGTTTTAACATTCAGTTCGATGTTCCGCTGCCCTGCTATACATGGCGTTGATTGATAGGCTGTTTTACCGTCAATCCCCGTGCATTTGTAAACGCCGGCGGACGCATGGGCGGAAAAAAGAATTCCCAGAAAAATCACTGCAAATCGCATCGCACTCCCCAATATATTATGTATAAAAGTAAGATTGAAAAGATTATAGGTGATATCAGGAACTTTGCTCATCCTGCCAATAGGACTGCTCAGTATAGTAACGGCTCGAAAACAAAAACAGCACAGCGTTAACCAACATTAAGCCGGTAAAAAACCAGAAATAATCCGCACCGGCCAGTTTGCTGGAACCGTCGGCGTTTTGGATCAGAAAATTGACGGCGCTGGTCAGCAGATTGCCGGCAGCTACCGACAGAAAATAAAGCGCCATGACAAAAGACTTCATGGTTTGGGGTGCCTGTGTATAAGAAAATTCCAGACACGTCACGGAAACCATGACTTCGGCCGACGTCAGCAATAAATAAGCCAGCAACTGCCAGACGATAGACGGAGACAAGCCATTATCGATGTCGATTTGTATGAAGCCGGCAAGGGCGAAAGCCAGCGCGGTCAGGAACAAGCCGATCGCCATTTTTCTTAATGCCGTTAATTCAACGAACCGGTTTAAAAACGGGTAAACGCCATACGAAAACAGCGGCGTCAATAGCATGATCAACAAAGGATTGGCGGCCTGGATTTGTGATGGCAACAATTCAACTCCGAAAATCATCCGATCCATTTTCTGCGCCTGCAGTATCCATGATGAGCCGGTTTGATCGAATAAGGCCCAGAATATGGCAATAAAAGCGTAAACGGACGCCAGTTTTTTCAAAGCCGTCAAACCGGTGGCGCTGAACATGTCTTTAACAAATGCCATGCCGGCCGGCGGCACATGCACATAGCGGTAGCGGCCCGCCCAGAACGTAAGCGTGGCCAGCAGCATTAAAAGACCCGGAATGGCAAAGGCCACCGAGGAGCCATAACGATGCAGCAGCCACGGAATAATCAGCATCGAAGAGAAAGCGCCCAAATTGATGGAAAAATAAAACCAACTGAAGACCTTACCGACCAAATGCCGGTTATTCACGCCAAACTGGTCGCCGACATTTGCTGAAACACAGGGTTTTATGCCGCCTGAGCCGATCGCAATCAACCCCTGCCCGATCAATAAACCGAGGCGCGTATCGTCAATCGCTAAAGAAAAATGCCCCAGACAATAAATCAGAGATAGATAAATAATCGTACGGTATTTGCCCAGCAGGCCGTCGGCCAATAAAGCCCCGAACAACGGCATTAAATACACAGCCGAAGCAAACAAATGAAAATAACCTTGGGCTTCATTTTCAGACATGACATCAGGCCGTCCAGAAGCGTCCACCAGATACTGCGTCATAAAAATCACCAGGATGGCCCGCATTCCATAATAACTGAAGCGTTCAGCCGCTTCATTGCCGACGATATAAGCGATACCGGTAGGCAGTGAATCAGATGAATCCGGTTTGGTTTTATAGATTTCCATGATCATGCTCCTTTGCGTTTTCCGCCGGTAATCATAACAAAATAGAATATTTAAAACCTATTGTTACTATTACCTGAAAAAATTCTGTTGATAAGTCTTAATTTTTATTTAATATCAATTTCTTATAACAAGTGATATTTTGCGCTTAACGTTATCCACAAGTTGTGCGCAGATTGTGGATAACTTGGCTGCTGAAGTTGTTTGTACAGTAATCCACAGGTAACTCATAGCTATACCCAGAAGTTACTCTATGTTGTCAGGCAAAATATCCGTATAAAATAAGGAACTTTTTCACAAACAGACTGTTTATAAGAAGATAACCTTCGGCTCCTGTTATTAATTTTTGTTGGCGCGGCTTAATGCCCTCCAAGCTATGGATCTAAAACATACAATTGGACTATGTCAGAACAAAACAGCAATAGAAATACCACGCAATCGTCGCTAATAAGGCTAAAAACCTATATTAATCAAGAAATTATCGGCCAGGATGTGCTTGTTGAAAGAATGCTGATCGGCTTGCTGGCCGATGGCCATATTCTGGTTGAGGGTGCGCCGGGCTTGGCCAAAACGAGAGCCATCAATATATTGAGCAAGGGCATTCAAGGCGACTTTCATCGCGTGCAGTTCACGCCGGACCTGTTGCCGGCCGACTTGACCGGTACTGAAATTTACCGGCCTCAATTAGGCAGCTTCGAATTTCAAAAAGGGCCTTTATTCCATAACCTGATTCTGGCCGATGAAATCAACCGCTCGCCGGCCAAAGTGCAGGCCGCTCTGCTGGAAGCCATGGCCGAGCGCCAGATAACGGTCGGTCAGGCAACCTATCCGTTGCCGCAGCTGTTTATGGTGATGGCAACACAGAACCCTATCGAGCAGGAAGGCACTTATCCATTGCCCGAAGCGCAACTGGACCGTTTTTTACTGCATGTAAAAATCGATTATCCGAAACCGGAGCATGAAAAAAGCATCCTGCAGCTGGCCCGAAAAGAAGCCAGGCAGAGGACGGCAAAAGACAGCGTCAAATTTGAGCCTATTGATCAAAAGACCTTGTTCGATGCCCGCAATGAAGTGCTGGATCTCTACATGGCCGACAGTCTTGAAGACTATTTGCTGCAAATCGTGCTGGCGACGCGCGATCCCGGCGCTTACGGCAGAGATCTGGCCGGATGGCTGCAATACGGTGCGAGCCCCCGAGCCAGCATCGCACTGGACCGTTGTGCCAGGGCCAAGGCCTGGCTGGCGCAACGTGACTTTGTCAGCCCCGAAGACATTCAGGATATGGCGTTCGATGTCCTGCGCCACCGCCTGATACTGTCTTATGAAGCCGAGGCCGAAGGCATCACAACCGATCATTTCATCAGAGAGCTTATTGCCAGAGTTGCCGTACCTTGATGTTGTTCAGTAAACGGGCAGGCGATGCCCGACAGTCATCCGACGAGCTGGTTTCCGTATCGCTCAAAACCCTGATCGATCTTGCCAAGCCTGCGGCCGGCTTGAACCTGAAACATGCCTCGATACGCTCGGCGCAGAGCGGCGGTTATGTCTCGCGCTTTAAAGGCCGGGGCATGGAATTTGACGAAGCGAGGCTTTACCAGCCCGGCGACGATATCCGCAGCATCGACTGGCGCGTGACGGCCCGCACCGGCAAGCCCCATACCAAGCTGTTTCGCGAAGAGCGCGAGCGGCCGATATTCATCTCCGTCGATAACCGGTCCGCCATGCATTTTGCGACGCGCGGCGTCTTCAAATCGGTAATGGCGGCCAAGCTGGCCGGGTTGCTGGCCTGGACGGCGCAGCATCAAGGCGACCGGATCGGCGGCCAGATATTTTCCGACACGGCCTGCCGCGAATTGAAACCCCAAAACGGCAAGCATGCAGTATTGCGGTTTCTCAACGCCTTGGTGCAGCCGGCAGACCAGTCGGCTGATGCCGTGGCGCTGGAACACGTGCTGGCGCGCCTGACGCAGCATGCCCGCCCAGGCAGCCGCGTCTATATCATCAGCGACTTTCGCGGTATGAATGACAAAGCTGAAACGCATCTATTGAAGCTATCACAGCATTGCGATGTAGTTCTGGTCATGGTCTTCGATCCTTTGGAAAGCGCACTGCCTGCAAAGGGCCGCTACCGGTTCACCGATGATGATCGCGATGTGGTCGTAGACGCCGATTCCGGCGCGGCTGTGCAATATCAGCAGCGCTTCGCCTTGCGTCAGCAGCGCCTTAACCAGTTGGCCCAAAGCAGAGGCTTGGCTCTTATGCAATGCAGTACCGGTGATGATCCAGTGCAACGTTTAAGATATTTGTTGGGGCATCGATAAATGGAACCCACGCAACTTCCGCTAAGAGATATACACATGCCGGAAGCCATCGGCTGGTGGCCGCCGGCTATGGGCTGGTGGCTCGTTGCCATACTGGCGCCTTTGCTGATTTTTCTGCTGATCTGGCTATACAAGCGCCTGACCCGCAAGACTGCCATCAAAACCGCGAAAAAAATACTGGCGCAAATCAAGCATGACAAGACGCTCGATAATTGTAGAAAAGTGGCCGAGCTTTCCGTGTTGGTCCGGCGCGTGGCGATCAGCGTAGCGCCCAGAGAACAAACGGCCGGTTTAACGGGACAGGCCTGGCTGGCTTATCTGGACAGCTCGGTCAAAGGCTCGCCTTTCAGCGAAGGAGTAGGCCGGCATCTGAGCGATGCGCCTTATCGCAAGCTACAGCTGGCCGATGCGGACATTCCACCATTATTCAGTCTTTGCGAAGACTGGCTTAAAGCTCAAGCAAAAAAATGATTCATTTCGAATGGCCCTGGCTGCTCAGCCTTTTACCATTGCCTTTACTGATCCGCTGGCTGTTGCCGGCCCATAAACCGGTCGAGCAGGCCGCACTGAAAGTCCCTTTTCTGGACGATTTTTCCGAAGGCGACGCGCGCGTCATTTCCCAAACCGGGCGTTGGCCGTTCCTGGCGGCAGCTATCGCCTGGATTTTACTGGTCGCGGCCTGCACGCGGCCGCAATGGCTGGGCGAGCCGATCGAGCAGGCCGTCAGCGGCCGGGATCTGATGCTGGCCGTGGATTTATCGGGCAGCATGGAAGTGCAGGATTTCGTTATCAACAGGCAAGCCGTGGACCGGCTGACGGCGACCAAATGGGTGGCCGGCGATTTCATCAACCGACGCGTCGGAGATCGTATTGGCTTGATCCTGTTTGGTACGCAGGCTTATCTGCAGACGCCTTTGACTTTCGACAGGAAAACGGTCATGACTTTACTGGATGAGTCGGCGATCGGGCTGGCGGGCGACAACACCGCGATCGGCGATGCGATCGGGTTGGCCGTCAAGCGCCTCAAGAACCAGGAGGTTAACAGCCGGGTGCTGATCCTGATGACGGACGGTGCGAACACCGCCGGCGAAGTATCGCCGTTGAAAGCGGCCGAGCTGGCTGCCGAAAACCAGTTAAAAATCTACACGATCGGCATCGGCGCCGATGAAATGCTCGTGCGCAGCTTCTTCGGCTCTCAGAAAGTCAATCCGTCCCAGGATCTTGATGAAAAAACTTTGACGGCCATTGCCGAGCAGACCGGCGGCGTTTATTTTCGGGCCAGAAACACCGACGAGCTCAACAGGATCTATCAATTGCTGGATCAGCTGGAGCCGGTGGAAAAGGACAAACAATACTTCAGGCCCAGGAGCGAATTGTATTATTGGCCGCTGGCCGGCGCGCTGCTGCTGGCGGCCGCGATTGCACTGTCTCGCGTGAGGTTGTCATGAATCTAGCCGAATTTCACTTTATCAGGCCTTACTGGCTGCTGGCTTTGATACCCTTTAGTGTGCTGCTGGTTTTAATGCTCAGGAGCAAACTCAGGCAGGGTAACTGGTCGGCAGTCTGTGATGCGGCCCTGTTGCCCTATCTGCTGCAGGAAAAGGCGGTCGGGCAAAGCCGCTGGCCTTTAACAGCAGGCGCCGTCGGCGCTTTGCTGGCGATCATCGCACTGGCAGGCCCGACCTGGGAGCGACAGTCGGCGCCGGTTTTTCGCAATGATTCGGCCCTGGTCATTGCCCTGGATCTTTCCCTGTCCATGGACGCGGCCGATATCAAGCCGAGCCGCCTGACGCGCGCGCGCTATAAAATCGCCGATATCCTGAAACAGAGGAAGGACGGCCAGACCGCACTGCTGGTTTATGCCGGCGACGCGTTTACGGTCACGCCGCTGACCGATGATACCGACACCATAGCCAGTCAGCTTGAGGCGTTAAATACCAACATTATGCCCAGCCAGGGCAGCAATACGGTGGTGGTTCTGGAAAAGGCGCTGGAGCTGTTCAAACAGGCCGGCCTGCAGAAAGGCCAGTTATTGCTCGTGACCGACGGCGTCGATGCCGATGAAACCCTGCCGGCGGTAAAATCGCTGGGCAGTTATCAGCTGTCGATATTGGGCGTCGGGACGACCGAGGGGGCGCCGATCGCGCTGCCTGACGGCGGCTTTTTAAAAGACGAGCAGGGCGATATCGTGGTCACTAAACTGAATGCCGATGAATTGGCAAAACTGGCGCAGGCAGGACATGGCACCTTCCAGTCGATAACAGCCGATGACGGCGACATTGATATCTTGCTGGCGGCGCTGGACAAGCCCGTACGACAACAGGGCGCCGAGAAAAAGGAGGGCTCGCTGGCGCAGTGGCAGGATATGGGCCCCTGGCTGTTATTGCTGGTTCTGCCGCTGGCAGCGCTGACGTTCAGAAAAGGCCTGCTGTGCTGGGCCTTGTTGCTGCTGGTGCCGCTGCCGAAAAACAGCTATGCTCTGGATTGGCAGGATTTATGGCGCACAAAAGACCAGCAGGCGCAGCAGGCATTTCAACAGGCCGATTATGAAAAGGCAGCGCAACTGTTTGAAAATCCGGACTGGAAGGCGGCGGCGCACTACAAGTCCGGAAAATATAACGAAGCACTGGCAAGCCTGAGCAATACCGGCACGGCCGACAGTTTTTACAATCAGGGCAATGCCCTAGCGAAGACAGGCCAGTTGGCTGAGGCTATAAAAGCTTACGAACAGGCATTGAAAATAAATCCCAACGATAAAGACGCTCAATATAACAAGGAAATCGTCGAGAAAGCCTTGAAAGAACAGAAGCAGGATCAACAGCAGCAAGACGATAAACAGCAGCAGTCCAAGGATGATTCGCAGCAGAAAAAAGACAGCGACCAATCGGATCAAGCCGACGATCAGCAAAAACAGGGCAACGAGTCCGATCAGCAGCCGTCGGACAAACAGCAGCAGTCGAAGGATCAGCAGCAACAAAACAAGCCTGAACAAAAACAGCAGGATGCCGAAAAAAGCCGGCAGCCCGGTCAGCAGCAGAAGGACGATGCGCAGCAGCAAGCCGCTCAACAGTCAGAGCAGTCACCGGCTGAAACCAAGGATGAAACGGCCCAGGCCAATGAACAATGGCTCAATCGAATTCCTGATGATCCGGCAGGCCTTTTGAAGCGCAAATTTTTGTACCAATACGGCGAGCGGGAACGGCAATCAGGTAACAGGTCCCGGTCGGGTTCAGGCGCTGTCTGGTAAACAGCGTGACTGAGGCACTTTATACCGCACACCATTCAAATTCGTGATGAACATGAGATTACCGAAATTATTAACAGCTAGCCCGTACCAAGCCGCTCTGCTTTATCTGTTATTGCTCTTGAATGCGCCGTGGCTGTCGGCGGCGGAAATCAATGTCGCGATAGACCGCAGTTCGGTCAATCTCAGCGAATCCTTTCAGATCACGTTTACGGCCACCGACTCGCCGGACGATGACCCCGATTTCACACCGCTCGAACAGGATTTCGAAATATTGGGCCAGAGTCAGAGCACTCACTCGTCGTGGATTAACGGCTCATCCAGCAAAACCATTCAATGGGTGCTGCAAGTCATGGCCAAACACGCCGGCAACCTGACCGTGCCGGCCGTGCAGTTCGGCGATGATGTGAGTCAGCCAACAACCGTGCAGGTAACCGAAGGCGCGTCCACTAAAGATGTGCCTGTCAACAGCGATTTGTTTCTGGAAGTT
>CAYPJI010000011.1:10127-18748 GCA_964411045.1 uncultured Methylobacter sp.
AGGCGTCTCCTGAAGCCCCTTATGTGCAATCCCAGGTCCTCTATACCATGCGTTTGTATCGCAGGGTCGAAATTTCTCAGGCCAGCCTCAATGAGCCGGAACTGGCCGATGCCGTTATTGAAAAACTCGGCGACGACAGCAATTACAGTACGCAGGTCAATGGCGAGGATTATTGGGTGACCGAACGCAAGTATGCGATTTTTCCGCAAAAAAGCGGCCGCATGATCATCAAGCCTCTGGCGTTGACGGCGCAGGTCGTGACAGCGACTCGCCCCAGTTTCGGCGGTTTCTTTAACTCGCGGATGACCAAAACCCGGCGCGTGGCCTCCCGATCGGTAACGCTGGATGTCAAACCGGCTGCATCGTCTTTTACGGCACAGCACTGGCTGCCGGCCGAACAACTGCAGCTGAACCAGGAGTGGTCGGGCGATTTCGAGCGCATGAAAGTCGGGGAGCCGCTGACGCGCACCTTGAAGCTCCTGGCAAAAGGCGCCATGGTCAGCCAATTGCCCGAGCTGAGCAGCGCCAAAGCGCAGGATCAGTTAAAAAGCTATCCTGATCAGCCGGTGCTTAAGGAACAGAAAAAAAGCGACGGCGTGCTTGCCTTCCGGGAAGAAAAAATAGCCCTGATTCCGTCAAAGGAGGGCAGTTACAAACTGCCGGCCATCGAAGTGCCCTGGTTCAACACCAAAACTCAGCAAATGGAAATCGCCAGAATTCCGGAGACGACGATTCATGCGGTTGCCGCGGCAGGCGCGCAGGCAGCCGCTCCGGCCCCGGCCAAGGCGCCGGTTGAAGCAGCGCCAAAGCCTGAAACGGTTGTGCCTGCGTCGGCCGGCCAGGCCCAGCAAAGCAATATCTGGCTGGGGGTTTCAGGATTTCTGGCTGTGGGTTGGCTGGCGACGCTGGTTTATTTTCTTGCCCGGCGGCCTGCAGAAAAGTCTGTACCGCAAGCGGCTGCTACTGAAGCGAACTTGGATGACAGCATTAAAAAATTAAAGCAGGCCTGCAGCGATAACGATGCCGTGGCTGCCAAGGATGCTCTGTTGGATTGGGGGCGGCAAAAATTTGACGCTACGAATCTCGGCGCCGTCGCATCCTGCTGCGATGCGCGGTTAAGGGATGAAATCCTGCTGTTGAATCAGACGCTGTATGGCAAGAATGCCGGCCAGTGGCAGGGAAAAAGACTGTTTCAGGCATTCAGTGAGAACAAAGCCCGGGAGAGAATTTCGCAGACGGCGGATTCCGGTCTGGAACCGCTGTACCGCCTGTGATTATTGGGCTTTGAAATATTCCAGCGCCATGAACAAGGCGGCAATCGAGCGGGCCTCCGTGCATTCGCCCGTCGCTAACAGGGCATTGATATCGCTCAATTTCCAGGGGATGACTTCCAGTTCCTCGGGTTCGTCGCCGGGCAATTTTTCGGCATACAAGTCCTGGGCGATGATGATTTCGGTCATATGTTCCAGGTAAGACGGGGCGATGGAAAAAGAGCTTAAATGGTGCAGGCTCCTGGCGCCGAAGCCGACTTCCTCTTTTAGTTCCCGGTTGGCCGCCTCAAGAAACGATTCGCCGGCATCGGTTTTGCCTTTCGGCAAGCCCAGTTCATAGCGGTCGATTCCGGCCAGGTATTCCCGGATTAATAAGACAGTGTCGGCATCAAGCATGGGCACGATAAGCACGGCGCCGCCGGATTTGCCCCGGGCCAGGCGTTCGTAATTGCGCTGAACGCCGTTGCTGAATTGAAGATCAAGGGATTCAATGCGGAATAAACGGCTTTTCGCGATTGTAGTCTTATTGAGAATAGTGGGTTTTTTAGCCATTTTGTAGTTTAACTGAAATATTTTTTGTAAATATAACGCACTCTCATGATCGATTGGAACAAAATTGACACGATATTGCTGGACATGGACGGTACGCTGCTGGATTTGAATTTCGATAATCATTTCTGGCAGGAATTCGTGCCGCTGAAATTCGCCGAGAAGCAGGGCATAGCGATTGCGGAAGCTAAGCAGCTGCTGGCGCCGCGCTTCAAAAGCATGGAAGGCAAACTGGAGTGGTATTGCCTCGATTACTGGAGCGAGACGCTAGAGCTCAATATCGCCGGATTGAAAACCGAAATAGCGGGACTGATCGCGGTACTGCCGCATGTCATCGAATTTCTGGAAAAGGTCCATCAGTCTCCGCGCAAGGTATTGCTGGTCACGAATGCGCATCAGGACAGCCTGGGGCTGAAAATGGAGAGAACCTGCCTGCACCGGTTTTTCGATGACATCATCAGTTCCCATACGCTGGGTTTTCCCAAGGAACATGCCCAATTCTGGCGCCGGCTGCAGCGGCAGCAACCGTTTGAAAAACACAACACGCTGCTGATAGATGACAGCCTGGCGGTTTTGAACGCCGCCAGGCAGTTCGGGATAGAACACCTGATTTCGGTCAGCAGGCCCGATACGCAACTGCCCAAAAAGGAAATAACCGGCTTTCCCGCTATAGAGGATTTTCGGGAGCTGATGGCCGGGCTTTAGGACGGCGCGGGCGGGGGCGCTTTTCCTGTGCCGGCGGCTTGCTTTTCCGCTCAGGTTTGATGACTTCGGCGGCTAGCAGATCGGCGGTAATGGCCTTGATCGGCACTTTCTGACCGATATAGGCTTCGATATCGGGCATGGAATAGGCGTATTCCTCGCAGATAAAGCTAACCGCTTCGCCGCTGGCGCCAAAGCGCGCGGTCCGGCCGATCCGGTGCACATAATCCTCGACATCCTGCGGCAGATCGTAATTAAAAACATGCGAGACGTCGGGAATATGCAAGCCGCGAGCCGCGACATCGGTCGCAATCAGCAGCGTAATCCGGTTTTCCTGAAAGTCATTGAGCAGGCGCTGGCGTTTTTCCTGCGGCACATCGCCGCTTAGGGCCGCGGTCTTGTAGCCGTTGGCATTGAGGTAATCATCCAGTTGCTCGGCGCAGCGCTTGGTATTGACGAAAATAATGCTGCGCTGCGGCTGGTATTTGTTCAAAATGCCCAGCAACAACGGGATTTTTTGTTCGTTGGACGGGCAAAACGCGCTTTGCTGTATGGCTTTGGAGGTAACTTCCTCGGTCTCTATGCGTATCAGGACCGGATTGTTCATGTGCTCGTAAGCCAGCTCGGTCACTTTATAGGATAAAGTCGCCGAGAACAGCATGTTCAGACGATTCTCGGGCGGCGGCATGCGCCGCAGCAAATAGCGTATGTCCTTGATAAAGCCCAGATCGAACATGCGGTCGGCCTCGTCCATGACGGAAACCTGCACATTGTCCAGCGTAAAGGCATTCTGCCTGTAAAAATCAATGATGCGGCCGGGCGTGCCGATAATGATATCGACATTCGACTTCAGGCTGTCGAGCTGCTTCTGATAATCGGTGCCGCCATAGATGAGCGCTAGCTTCAGGTCGAGGTGCTTGCTCAACAGCTGGGCATCTTTATGGATCTGAATGGCCAGTTCGCGTGTCGGCGCCAGAATGATGGCTCTGGGATTTTTTATCTTTTCGCTGGTGTCATTGATCAGGCGCTGAAAAGTGGCTAGCAGAAATGTGGCGGTTTTGCCGGTTCCGGTTTGCGCCTGACCTGCCACATCTTTATCTCGCAAGAGTAGAGGCAGAGCTTTATCCTGTATCGGCGTGCAGTGATCAAAGCCGGCCTCTTTCAGACCTTGCAGGATAGAGTCGGACAATTCCAGATTGCCGAAGCGGGTATTTGTTAAATGTGTCTTATTCATAGACCTATAGCATAACGTAAAAAGCCTGTCGGCTGAAATTGATTGACAAATTAACGCCATCCCTCCTATAGTCTTAGCTTTTAAATTTTGGAGAAATAGTGTGAGCGACTTAGTCCTTCATGTAAATGATGGTGATTTTAACGAAGCTGTTATTAAAGCGGACGGTCCCGTGCTAGTTGATTATTGGGCTGAATGGTGCGGACCTTGCAAAATGATTGCACCGGTTCTGGATGAAATTGCCAAAGATTACCAAGATAAATTAAAAGTTGTTAAACTGAACATCGACGAGAACCAGAAAACGCCGGCAGACTATGGCGTACGCGGCATTCCGACATTGATGCTGTTTAAGAACGGCGAAGTGGAAGCCACTAAAGTCGGCGCATTGACAAAATCACAACTTGCTGCTTTCATTGATAGCAATATATAAATGAACCTTGATCCGGACCCGTCACAAAAAACCTTGAACGGGTCCGGGTATTTTAGTTATACTTATCGGGTGCCGCGTCAGGCGCTCTCAAATACCGCCCGATAAACTACATCCCTAACATCTAATCCTATCTTGCTTAGTTACGGTCCACACCGTATACCCTTGAGTCATCTTTTATGAATCTAACCGAGTTAAAACTAAAACAAATCAGTGAAGTTATTGAAATAGCCGAGTCATTGGGCATCGAAAACGTTGCCAGAACCCGTAAACAGGACTTGATCTTTGCTATCCTGAAAAAGCAGGCAAAAGGCGGCGAAGATATCTACGGCGATGGCGTTCTGGAAATTCTGCAGGATGGTTTTGGTTTTCTACGAACTCCGGGATGTTCTTATTTAGCGGGCCCCGACGATATTTATGTCTCGCCCAGTCAAATCAGGCGATTCGCTTTAAAGACCGGCGATACCATCAGCGGCAAGATCAGGCCGCCTAAAGACAACGAGCGTTATTTTGCGATGCTCAAAGTCGAACAGATCAATTTTGAATCCCCCGAAAACACCAAAAACAAAATTCACTTCTCCAACCTGACTCCTCTATTTGCCAATCAGCGTTTTGTTTTGGAAAAAGGTAACGGCACCAGTGAAGATTTAACCGGGCGCATCATGGATCTCATCGCCCCTATCGGCAAAGGCCAACGCGGTTTGATCGTATCGCCGCCAAAAGCCGGTAAGACCATGATCCTGCAAAGTCTGGCGCAATCCATCGCCGAAAAGAATCCCGAGTGTTACCTGATCGTATTGCTGATCGACGAACGTCCTGAAGAGGTTACGGAAATGGAGCGCTGCGTGCGCGGTGAAGTCATTTCGAGCACCTTCGATGAACCGGCAACCCGTCACGTACAGGTCGCGGAGATGGTGATCGAGAAGGCGCGCCGTCTGGTAGAGCATAAATACGATGTAGTCATTTTGTTAGACTCGATTACACGGCTAGCCAGAGCCTATAACACGGTGGTTCCGTCTTCAGGCAAGATATTGACCGGCGGTGTCGATGCGAACGCATTGGAAAAGCCAAAACGCTTTTTTGGCGCGGCGCGCAATATCGAGGAAGGCGGCAGCTTGACGATTATCGCTACGGCGCTGGTCGATACCGGCTCCCGAATGGACGAGGTGATCTATGAGGAATTCAAAGGCACCGGCAACATGGAACTGCACCTGGATCGAAAGATTGCGGAAAGACGTATTTATCCGGCTATCAATATCAACCGTTCCGGCACGCGCCGGGAAGAATATCTGGTCGACCCTGATTCATTGCAGAAAACCTGGATCCTGCGCAAAATCCTGCAGCCGATGGATGAAACGGCCGCTTCCGAATTCCTGATCGGCAAGTTGAAGGATTTCAAGACTAACGCTGAATTTTTTGAATCGATGAAGCGCTGATTCGGCGAGAGCAGATAGATCAAATGTGCAACATCATTTATGTTACACATTTGACAGGCTTGATCAGGACTTGGGCGGCACGTAGCCTTCAGGCATGTCGGTGTTGCCCTCAAACAGAAACTTCCTTCTTTCCTCTTCTAAAAAAGCTCTGGCTTTCGGATCGAAGCTGGCCAGCTTGTATTCATTGATCAGCATGGTCTGTTTGCTCAGCCATTGCTGCCAGGCCTGTTTCGATACTTTTTCAAATATTTCCTGACCTTTAGGCCCTGGAAAGGGCGGTGCGTCTAAACCTTCGGCTTCTATTCCCAATTTAACGCACTTAACCATTCTAGTCATCGTTGTCCTCGATAGTGGATTGTTGCAATAGCAGCTTGATCGGCGCCGCTATTCCTAAGTTGTGAGTTTGTCCGGCTTTATACCAGACAGTTTGACTGGCTTCCATCACAATATTAGTAGGGTTATCGGTTTCAATAATTAGCGGCGTAAAATCCAGATGGTAATGGGAAAAGGTGTGGCGCCGCGTGGCCATCGGTTTCTGGTTAATGATGGGCATGTTTCTCGCTGAACACCAGTCGACAGCCGTCTCGATACTGTCGAATTCAGGCAGGCTCCACAAGCCGCCCCAGATGCCGGCAGGCGGCCTTTTTTCCAGCAATATCCGATTAAGGCTATCGCGCAGCAATAAAAACACCCGGTGTTTGACCGGCAGGGATTTCGCGGGTTTCGGCGCCGGGAAGGCGGCGATATTATCGGTCAGCCGGGCCAGGCAATTATCCTTAAGCGGACAGGCATGGCAGGCAGGCCTGCTGCGCGTACAAAGGGTGGCGCCCAGATCCATCATGGCCTGCGTGTAATCGGCGACCCGGTCCTGGGGCGTATAATGGGCGCTGAGCAGCCACAGTTCCTTACTGACGCTGCTGTTGCCTGACCAGCCGGGTACGGCTTTGAATCGTGCCAGCACCCTTTTTACGTTGCCGTCCAGGATGGGATGGCTTTTCCTGAAAGCGATGCTCAGTATGGCGCCGGCTGTCGATCGCCCTATGCCCGGCAATGCGACAAGCTCATCCAGCGTGTCGGGAAAACGGCCTTTCTCGACAACCAGCTGCGCCGTTTCATGCAGATTGCGGGCGCGGGCGTAGTAGCCCAATCCCGACCAGAGATGCAGCACGTCGTCGACAGGCGCCTGCGCCAGACTTTCTATATCAGGGAATCTTTCAGTAAAGGCGTTGAAATAGCCGATAACGGTCGCAACCTGGGTCTGTTGCAGCATCGTTTCGGAAAGCCAGACGCGATAAGGCGTAGTGTCTTTCTGCCAGGGCAGGTCTTTGCGTCCGTGTCGGTCAAACCAGTCGAGGATGTTTTGTTGGAAAACGGATGGGTTCATATCAGAAAATGCGTTTTAACAGATCGCTGGCGCCGGGGCCTAACTTCTTGTCGAGTTTATCCAGCAGCTTCTGCTTTTTCTCTTCGATTTTGGCCTTATTTTCTTCCGTCAATAAGGAGGAAGGGTCCACGGTGTAAGAGGGCTTGCTGAACGTGCCGCCGAAATTGATGGCGACCGTCATTTTTTCGGCTTGCTGCCCACTGGCATCGGGCGATTTCAGCAGCGTAGCCTTGATTTTATAATCCAGCGCCTCGGTATTGAGATTGACGTTGCCCTTGCCATTGACGCGTAATTTCGAGGAGTGGGCGACAAGATCATTGTTGCTGAGCATGCCGTTGTTGATGGTTGCCGTGCCGGTCATTTCCGAAAACAGCGTCTGGTCATTCTTGTTGTCAGCCGGCAAAGGTGCGCCTTTGATCAAGGCTTTACTGTTGTCGATTATCTTCTGCAAATTAAAACCCAGGATGACGCTGTCTTTGAACAGAAAGCTCAATTGACCATTAAGCGAGGATTTAATTTCATCCTTGTTATTGCCTTGCGCCTGCAGTTGAGCCGATGCATTGACGACGCCGCTCATTTTGGCTTCGCCTTTGTAGGCTTTTAACAGGGGCTCAATTTGAACGTGGCTGATTTTTTCATTCACGGCCAGCACCGGGAGATTGTTGCGGACATCCATGTTCAGATTGCCGGAATAATTGCCTTGATAAAACTGATTGACGCTCTGCTCTGTAGCCACAATGCCGTTTTGGGCGCTGAGTTTCAGATGGATGTCCTGCATGTTCAGATTGTTGATCTTCATTTCATGCAATGCCAATTCGCCGTTGGCGTTCAGTTTCCGCAAGGTTTCAACAGGCAGTAACGAAGCGGCCGCCGCCGTGGCGACTGCGGGACTGGCTATAGGTTTGGATTTTTTATCGGCTTCTTTTTCCGGCGTCAGATAGCGGTCAGCATCGAGCGCATCGGCAGTCAGATTGAAAGCGATCGCCGGTTGACTGAAGTTATTGACTGAGACAGAGCCGTTTATGGTTGTATCGTCCAGTTTGACGAGCAGATTTTGAAGGCTGGCCGAGTCATCGGTGGCCTGCAGGTTGAAATTCATGGCCAGGCGGGTCAGGGCATTGGCATCGCGCATGACTGGCGGCGTTATCGCCAGCTGTTTCATGACCAGCACCGGATTAAATGGTTCGACAGCGACAGGTCCCTGGAAGGAAGGCTGGTCTTTGATCCGGGTACCGGTGATATCGGCGGCGACTTTTAAATCGCCCGATTCAAGCCGTAATGTCGAAATTTTAAGGTCCTGCTTGGCCATGTTTAGCGACGCATCGGCTGCCCTCAAGGCCGCTGTCAGGGATTTGCCCGGAACTTTCTCGCCAGCTGTCGTGCTTTGCAGATTGACGTCAGTTAATCGGAAGTTATCGAGTTTTTCGTTAACGGTTAAATCAGTGGTCAGCTTGATTGACTCAGTCAGTTTAGCCTGGGCATTTACAACGGTCAGAGCCAGATCTACGGCAAAAGGTTCGTCAAAAACAATCTTGTCCGTATTGAGATTGACGTTTTTTATTTCCAGGTGTTTTCCGCTTTTCTGGTTGTCCCAATCAATGAAGGCATTTTCTAGGGTAAT
>CAYPJI010000012.1:0-18421 GCA_964411045.1 uncultured Methylobacter sp.
ACCTGTAAATTAAGTAGAAGAGAAGGTACGGATCTGTTTTTGAAAAGCAGAGGAAAGTCCTTAGAAAATAAATGCAAGTTGGATCAGCGGCCTGGTCAACATGGTACTAAACGTACAAGAAGTTCTGATTATGCTCTGCAGTTGCGAGCAAAACAGCGTTTACGCAGAATCTATGGGATTCTAGAAAAACAATTCCGCAACTATTATAAATCTGCTGATATGAAGAAAGGGGCGACAGGTGAGAACCTGTTGAATCTTCTTGAGTCAAGGCTTGATAATGTTGTATATCGTATGGGCTTTGCGTCTACTAGAGCGGAAGCTCGCCAATTAGTTTGTCATAAATCAATTCTGATCAATGATGTTCTGATTAATGTCCCTTCTTACCAAGTAAGTCCAGGCGATGTGCTGTCAATCAGAGAAAAAGCAAAAAAACAGCAAAGAATTATTGATGCATTAACTGTATCTGAGCAATATGGTTTTCCTTCATGGGTTGAAGTTAATTCAAAAACTATGTCTGGCACGTTTAATTCATTGCCTGATCGTGTAGATTTGGGAAGTGATATAAATGAACAGTTAGTTGTGGAACTTTACTCTAAATAATTGCAGTTCAGAGGAATATAAATGCAGAATTCTATTTCTGGCTTATTGAAGCCTCGATTAGTTGAGGTTGTAAGTAAAACACCTAACCATTCAAGAATTGTTATTGAACCGCTTGAGCGCGGTTTTGGGCATTCTCTTGGCAATGCTTTGAGACGTGTGCTGTTATCTACAATTCCAGGCTGTGCAGTTACAGATGTTGAGATTGAAGATGTTCTTCATGAGTATACAACCATAGAAGGTGTTCAAGAAGATGTAATTGATATTCTGCTGAATCTCAAGAAATTGGCAGTTGTGCTTCACTCAAAAGATGAAGTTGAGCTGACTCTTACTAAAACTGGCGCAGGTTGCGTTACGGCAGCTGATATAAATGTTCCTCATGATGTTGAAATTATAAATCCTGAACTGGTAATCGCCAATTTGACTCAAACTGGCGTATTAAATATGAAGATCAGGGTGCGTAGAGGAAGAGGGTATGAGCCTGTTAGTGCTCGTAAAGCAAATTCTGATCATGGTTCAGTGGTTGGTGCTCTCCAACTAGATGCTTCCTATAGTCCAATTGTTAAAGTGGCTTATCAGGTTGAAAGTACGCGTGTAGAACAGCGAACAAATTTGGATAAGTTAATTATCGAGCTGGAAACAAATGGAACTGTAGATAAACTTGCTGCGACTATACTTCATGATCAGTTATCTGTTTTTGTTGATTTTGAAAAGGTAAGTGATCAGCAAGCAGAAGAGCCGATAGAGGTTGAAGAAATTTTTGACCCTGTTCTTCTTCGTCCTGTCGATGACCTTGAATTGACAGTGCGTTCTGCTAATTGTTTGAAAGCTGAGAATATTTTTTATATTGGAGATTTAATTCAAAGAACTGAGGTTGAATTATTAAAAACTCCAAATCTTGGCAAAAAATCTTTAACAGAAATAAAAGACATTCTTGCCTTAAAAGGTTTGTCTCTGGGTATGCGCCTGGAAAATTGGCCCCCTGAGAACTTGGCAGATCAAAACCACGCAGTAAATTAACTAACTTTAGGTCTTCTTACAATGAGACATCGTAAATCCGGTAGAAAATTCAATATAAATAGTAGTCATCGTAAGGCGCTATTTAGCAATATGGCTAGCTCATTATTTAAACATGAGCTAATTAAAACTACTTTACCAAAAGCTAAGGAATTAAGAAGCTTTGCCGAGCCTTTGATTACTTTATCTAAAGTAGATAATGTGGCCAAAAGGCGTCTCGCATTCTCAAGATTGCGTGATCGTGAAGTTGTAACCAAGTTATTCAATGAGCTTGGTCCACGTTATCAAAATAGAGCGGGCGGTTATTTACGTATTATGAAATGTGGATATAGGCCTGGTGATAATGCGCCTATGGCTTACGTCGAACTAGTTGACAGACCTGAAGTGAATACTATCGAAGATTAATCTTCAGACATAAAAAAAGCCGGTTTAACCGGCTTTTTTTATGTCTGAAAATAAAAGATAGGTTTTTATTTTTCAAGTAAGTCAATTTTGGCTTGTTTACCGTTCCATTCTTCTGCGTCGGGCAGAGGCGCTTTGACTTCGGTAATAACGGGCCATTCTTTGGATAGTTTGGCATTGAGTTCAAGAAAGATTTCCTGCCCTGCCGGTAACTCATCCTCGGAAAAGATTGCATTGGCTGGGCATTCAGGTTCGCACAATGTGCAATCAATGCATTCATCTGGATCGATTACTAGAAAATTAGGGCCTTCACGAAAGCAATCTACAGGGCATACGTCAACACAGTCCGTAAATTTGCATTTAATACAGTTTTCAGTGACTACAAAAGTCATAATTATTACCAGGAAAGTTACAGGGAAAATTGATTAATTTAATGCGCATCTTAGCAGAAAGTGGTAGTCGATAAAACATAGAGTTTTGCAAGAGACACTATTAATTAATTTAATGGTGCGTGTAGAGTTTTAATCGTTCAAAATTTACTGGTCCCGCTATAGGTTTGCCAAATAATGTGCTTATGCATTTGGTATTTGCTAATTAAATAAAGACAGAAATAAGCCTTTTGAGCTGTTGATTTTTCGCTCTTTTGCATTTTTTAAAGCAAGATTCGCTTCTGCTCTGAGTTGGTTGTCTGCATAAAGTTGGTTATCGCGTGCAGGGGATGTCGCTGCTTTTTCGAAATATTTTATAGCTTCATCAGCTTTGTCGTGTGATAAAAGGAAATCACCATAGAAGTAGTTGCTGTCTATGCCATTAGGATTGATCTGGAGCGCTGCTTCTAACATTTCTTGAGCAGTTTTATCGTCACCAAATGAAATAGGCCATTTAGGTGCCATATAGTAAAGAGTGCCTAAGGTGACATAAGCAGATCCGTTCATGGTTTCTGGATTTATCTGTATGGCTTTGACTAATAGCGATCGAGCCTCTTTAATTGCATCGAGTGCAGTAAGTGCATCTTGATGATCGGCATTTGTAGCTTTTACAACAGCTTGCCAGAAAATAAGGTCAGCGTCATTCGGATATTGTTCGGATAAAGTCATTAACTTATTGAGGAGTTGATGATAAGCCGGACTTTGTTTTGATTTTGGAGTGCCATAATAAATGGTCGCCCATTCAATCTCAATGTTTTGCAGGGAAGCTTTAAGGGTGTCTGCAAAACATTGAGTTGATAGTAGTAATAATGCAACAAAAGTTGTTTTTTTCATACGGCAACTATAGAGCAAATTGCCGTTTATTTCAATATGTGTATGAAATATTTAGGTTTCGCGCCATTTTGAATAAGGATGAATGACAAGGTTATTGTTGTAATAACGCAAATCATATGTCACTTCCTCGCCTAACCAGTCAGGTTTTGAGAAAGATTGCCCTTCTTCCGATAACTCAATTTCAGCGATAACCAACCCCTCATTTTCCCCTTCAAACTCATCTATTTCCCAAATGTTGGTATCATTAGTGACAAAATGACGGGTTTTTTCTATTAGAGGCTTGTTGCACAGGTTGCTTAAGATTTCATTGGCATCAGATAGCGGAATTTCATATTCATATTCGTGCCTATGTGTGCCGATGGTTGCGCTTTTTATATTTAACCAGGCTCGCTCATCACTTGTTCGGATTCTGATTGAACTAGTCTCAACAGAGCTTAAATAACCTTGCCGATATCTTATAGAGCGTTTAATTTGTTTGCGCCAATCATTATTGGCAAGTAAAAATTTATGTTCTACTTCTATGGCCATAATAAAAAGATTCTTATTTGCAATGGCTGCCATCACACCGAGGAGGCGTTTGCGATGCTGTGCAGGCGCACAGATAAACCGTTTTAGTCTCATCTGCTACAAAAGTGACTGGTCTTTTATCTGAAGCCCCTTTATGTGCACCATCACATAAAGGCATGGTTTGACTTAATCCGCAGCTACACCATGAATAGCTTTTGCCTGCTTCAACTTGAGCGGGAAGAGGTAAGTTAGTTTTAGTTGGCATGACATACTCTCATATAAAAATATGAATTATAAGATAACTTTAATACTCTAACCATAATCAAAAAATATTGGAGACAATATAATGTTTTTTGATTATGGAAAAGTTAAAGAAGAGTTAAGTACGTCTTACTTTATTTAATTGCCTAGCAGTGCTAAAGTAATAGTTTATTAAATTACTTGGTATTTATATTTTGTTGTGGACTGTCTAATTAGCGACAATTCTTAACGTATTTTATAAGGAGAATCAAATGGCTTTCGAACTTCCTGCTTTACCTTATGCTAAAGATGCACTAGCTCCCCATATTTCAGAAGAAACCCTGGAGTTCCATTATGGAAAGCATCACCAAGCTTACGTAACTAATCTGAATAATCTCATTCCTGGAACTGAATTCGAAGGTTTATCTTTAGAAGAAATCATCGTCAAATCTTCTGGCGGCATTTTCAATAATGCGGCTCAAGTCTGGAATCATACATTTTACTGGAACTGCTTGACGCCTAATGGCGGTGGCCAGCCTGCAGGTGCTTTAGCCGATACTATTAATGCCACCTTTGGCTCATTTGAAAAATTTAAAGAAGAATTCACTAAATGCGCTATAACCACTTTTGGTTCAGGTTGGGCATGGCTGGTAAAAAACGCTGACGGCAGTTTAGCCATTGTTAGTACCAGTAACGCAGGTTGCCCATTAACTACAGGACAAACGCCTCTGATGACCTGCGATGTTTGGGAGCATGCTTATTACATTGATTACCGTAATGCACGTCCATCTTATGTCGATCATTTCTGGTCATTAGTTAATTGGGATTTTGTAGCTAAAAACTTCTCAGCTTAAATTCTGAACTGATAGAAGCCTTCTGTATCCTAAAATGCAGAAGGCTTTTTTTATTGGGAGTAATAGAATGGCTACAGTTTTAATTACTGGTGCAAATCGTGGTTTAGGCCTTGAGTTTTGCCGTCAATATGCGGAAATTGGCTGGACTGTCATTGCTTGTTGCCGCAATCCAGAAGATGCGTTTGAGTTAAACAATTTCGCGAGCTTACGAAGTAATGTGCAGATAGAAATTTTAGATGTTTCTGATTTTGAGCAAATTGGAATGCTTGCGCATAAATTAGCCAATTTACCGATTGATGTGCTGATCAATAACGCCGGTCTTTATGCCGATGACCGAAAACATGCTTTTGGTCAGTTGGATTACCAGGCATGGACTAAGTCGTTTCTTATTAATACTCAGGCGCCTGTTAAAATGGCGGAAGCTTTTCTGCCGCAAATCAACCGCAGCGAGAAAAAGTTAATCGTCAGCATAAGTAGTTTAATGGGCAGTATTGCCGATAATACAGGCGGTGGTAGTATTTTATATCGTTCAAGCAAGGCTGCACTCAATGCTGCAATGAAGTCTTTAGCGCTTGATCTTAAAGAGCAATCTGTCGGTGTGCTTATTTTACATCCAGGTTGGGTTAAAACGGACATGGGCGGTATCAACGCTTTGATTGAAGCTGATGAGAGTGTGTCTGGCATGTGCTCCGTGATAAACAATTTTGCTTTGTCGCAATCAGGCAGCTTTATTAAGTATGACGGAACTCAATTACCATGGTGAAAACACATGATTAAAAAAATAATGTTTGTTTGGGGAATCTTATCGGGAGCTGTCAATGCTGATCCCTCGATACCTGAGCAAATTCGAGTGCCAATTGGCAATAAACCTGTTTTGTCCGTACATGCGAAGGGTGACCAGATTTACCAGTGTTCAGCAGATAACAATAAATATTTCTGGAAAATACAGGCGCCTGATGCCCGCTTATATGATGCTCAAGGCCAGATTGTTGGAAATCACTATGCCGGGCCTATATGGGAGTATAAAGAAGGCAGTCGTGTTGTCGGACGGATAGTCAATAAAGTCGACATTGCTCCAGAGGCATCTATTTCCTGGTTACTGGTTGAAGTTATAGAACACAAAGGCAACGGCTTGTTTTCGAATGTGAAATATATCAATCGAATTAACACGCATGGAGGACTCCCGCCTTTATCCGGATGCGATGCGAATCATCTAGGCAGTGAAAAACGCGTGCCATACACTGCGGATTACATTTTTTATGCCAATTGATTGAGCTTTAATTCCCGGAGTTTCATCAAGCTATAGACGGATTCCAGATGAGGGCATGCAATGCCTTCCCGTTTGCCAGCACGCAGTGCGTTGCCTAAGATAACTTCCGTTTCCATAGGATGGCGGTTTTCATAATCCAGTAACATGCTGGTTTTATAAGGTGGCATGAAATAAGTATTGTTAATATTGATGTCAATAATATCTTCGGGCAGAGAATGCCCGCAGGCTTCAGCAATGTTAAAAATCTCTTGCATGATATGGCGCACGAAAGTTTCCTGAGATCGCAAAATATCAAGGGTCGGCAGGCCGCCCGATAGAACTGATAATGGATTAAAAGGCGCATTCCAGATGCATTTTTGCCAGCGCCGGGCAATAATGTTTTCAGTTGCTTCGCATTCAATACCAGATCGAACAAATAATTCGCAAAGTCTTATGGTTTTGTTGCTGATGAAACCGGGCAAATTGCCTAGTGCCAGATGGCCATAAGCTAAATGCAATATCTCTCCGGGATTTATCCGATTACTGCAAATAAACGCCAGACCGCTGATGACTTCATTGTCGGGGAAAGCCGTCAGCATCGCCTGCTCGATTTCAACACCATTCTGAATGAATACAATAGCTGTTTCCGCAGTCACTGCAGGGTGAACCAATGCAGGCAAATCAATACCGGGAAGCACTTTTGTACAGAGCAAGACATAATCCGCCGTGCCTTTAAAGTCTGTCGCATTTTTCAGCACTTGGGATGGGGTGAATGTCCATCTGCCAAGATCATTGCTGTTGATAATAAAGCCATGCTGTTTGACGTGTTCGTAATCGGAGCGGCAGACGACCGAAACATCCGCGCCTGCTTTAGCCAATAGCGCACCATAGAATGCGCCAATGGCGCCAGCGCCAATGATTAATATTTTTTCAGACATGGTTGTCGCCCATAATCTGTTTTAAGAATGGAATGGTTAGCTTCCGCTTGGCGGCTAATGATGCTTGATCCAACTTTTCCAGCAGGGCCCACAATGAAGCCAAATCTCTGGCATAGTGCGTCAATAAGAAGCGCCCGGCCTTAGGAGAAATCTCAAAACCCATTTGATTGGCTTTAAAGGTTAAAGCCGCGATTCTGTTATGATCAGCTAACGGCTGGATTTTTAATGCCAATCCCCAATTAAGCCGTGTTTTAAGATCAGGTAGCTGAATTGCAATGTCGTTAGGTGCACGATGGCTAGATAGGATAAGTTTGTGGCCGCGGTCGCGATGGTCATGGAAAAAATTAAAAAAAGCCATCTCCCAAGTTGGATCTCCCGCCAAATGCTCAATATTGTCAAAGCAGACGACATCGATTTCCTCAAGTCCATTAAGCATAGCTGGGTCAGGTAGGGCTGATCTCGAAAAAGAGAAATAGAACGAATTTAACCCTAGAATATAGGCCTGGCAACAGCAGGCTTGCAATAAATGACTTTTTCCCAGCCCATGATTACCCCAGAGAAAAATAAGCTGTTCGCCAGTGCCTGCAATACAGTTTTGCAAATGGTTGATAATTTCTTCATTTTCTCCAGGGTAGAAATTATTAAACGTCTGATTGGCCCTGAATTCAAAATGTAAAGGGAGTTGCTTTGCCATTATCAGCTGTGATTTCCTGAAAAGCGGACATAGAATGTCGAACCGAGAAAAAGCATCAAACTTAGCATGATTTCCAAAGAGGCGTACAAACGTTCATCTGTGTTGGCATACGCTTCAGCAGAGCCGTGTATAAAATAGATAAGGCTAATGTAGGCAGCCCAGGCGCAGCTTTTCCGATTTCTATCCAGCAATCCACGCATCGGTAGCAATAGTGGTGTAACGGTAATTAATAACACTAATGTAACAGGAAAGTGCGCCGAAGGAGCTAGAATGGTAGGCCACAGCATCAATAAGACAAACAGGCCGAAAAAGCCAGCCAAAGCTATAGCATGATAATAGATCGGTTTTATTTTCATGAGCCTTGTTTTATACACTGCGCCGTTTTAGCCAAGCGAGTACCAAGAGCATGGCATAATTTTTTTTCCTGATCACTTAACACGGCATTGTTCAATGACACATGGCTTGGTCCGTAGGGAGTGCCTCCGGATGTTGTTTCGCGCAGGGCCGTTTCAGTGTAAGGCAAGCCTAATATGAGCATGCCATGATGCATCAATGGCAGCATCATCGACAGCAATGTACTTTCCTGGCCTCCATGCATGCTGCCAGTAGATGTAAATACACCGGCTGGCTTGCCGGATAATGCGCCCGAAAACCAGATTTCAGTCGTGCTGTCGATAAAATATTTTAACGATGCTGCCATATTGCCAAAATGAGTAGGGCTGCCTAGTGCCAGTCCGTCGCAGTTCTTTAGATCCTCCAGTGTGGCATAAGGTGCGCCGTGGTCCGGAATGCTTGCTGCGACTTTCTCACAGACGCTCGATACGTCGGGAACGGTTCTGAGTATCGCTTCAGCACCGTCAACCAACTCAACGCCGCGAGCAATATGATTGGCCATTTCGGCTGTGGTTCCATGGCGTGAAAAATAGAGAATCAAGATTTTCGTCATGATGGAAACTGCGGTTTAAAAGTGAATTTATTCATTAATGATTAGCCACTTTAGTCTTTCCTTTAGAGAAAGAAGGAAAGATATAATTCGCTGTCGAACTGAAACTGTTACAAAATATCCAGCACATTTTCCGGCGGGCGACCAATAGCGGCTTTGCCATTGGCAATCACAATAGGACGTTCGATTAATATAGGATTGTCTACCATGCCACTGATCAGTGCTTGGCGGTCTAATGATTCATCATCCAGGCCGGCGGTTTTGTATTCGGCTTCTTTTTTACGCATTAATTCACGCGGCTCCATACCCAATTTTTCCAGAATATCATTTAGTTCTGCAACGCTAGGAGGGGTTTTCAGGTATTCGATTACCTCAGGCTCAATGCCCCGTGCTTGTAATAATTCCAGGGTTTGGCGGGATTTACTGCAACGCGGGTTGTGATAAATTTTTACGCTCATGATTACCTATCCATTGGGCACAAGTGCTCGTCAAAATAAAAAAGCTATAATAGCATTTTTAGTAAAATTCACGCTTGAAAACGAATGGCTTAAGGCAGGATGATTGAGTCCTTTTCGAAGCTAGGTTGAACAATTGAAAGCAGTAATAAGGTAAAGGTAGTGATAATAGATACGATAAAGGATAGGGCAAGTCAATATTGGTTGTTGGCGCGATTCGACAAGCCTATCGGCATATTGATTTTATTATGGCCCGCACTCTGGGCACTATGGGCTGCTGGTAACGGCAAGCCCGACTTTCTGGTCTTGACTGTTATCTGCCTGGGCGTGGTACTGATGCGGGCGGCCGGGTGCGTAATCAATGATTACGCTGATCGCGAATTTGATCCACATGTTGAACGCACCAAGCTACGGCCAATCGCTGCCGGCAAGGTTAAGCCTGAGGAAGCTTTGATTGTTTTTGTCGTGCTGTGCCTGCTCTCTTTTGGCCTGGTATTGTTGCTGAACACATATACGATCCTGCTATCCTTTATCGCGGCATTTCTGGCTGCCAGTTATCCTTTTATGAAACGTTATACCCATTTGCCGCAAGCTTATTTAGGCATAGCTTTCGGCTGGGCGGTACCGATGTCGTTTACTGCACAGATGAATAGTATTCCTGCTGTTGCCTGGGTTATGTACTTGGCCACGATTTTATGGGCGCTGGTTTATGACACGATGTATGCAATGGTCGATAAAGACGATGACTTAAAAATAGGCGTCAAATCAACCGCCATTTTATTTGGCGAATATGATCGGCACATTATGGCAATTTTGCAGATCATCATTCTCGGTCTGCTGATCGCTGTCGGACAAATGAAAGGCTTGGGCTGGTTTTATTATAGCGGGTTGCTGATTGCGGCAGGGTTATCCATTTACCAGCAAATGCTGATTTTCCGCCGGGAAAAGACTCAGTGTTTTAAAGCCTTTTTGAATAACAATTGGTTTGGTATGGTCGTTTTCGCAGGATTTTTCCTGGACTATTACTGGAAGGTGAATTTCTAAGGAACCCAAGATTCCTGCATTGCATGCCAGAGTTTTATGCTGGTTTATCCCGGCATGCAATGCCTTTATTGGAAAGCTAGGCTACGGCAACAGCCCGGTTTTTATCTCTAATCCAGCCGCTCCAGGAGCCGGCATAGAGTTTAGAGCCGCTTAATCCTGCGTATTCCATAGCCAGCAGATTATGGCAGGCCGTGACACCAGAACCGCACATATGCACGGTTTGTTTCGGAGGTGTATTGCCTAACAGTTGCTTGAATTGTTCGCGTAATGCATCAGCAGATAAAAATAAGCCGTTGGCATTGAGATTTAACTGGAATGCGCGATTTAATGCGCCAGGTATATGGCCTGCAACAGGATCGATAGGCTCCTGCTCGCCACGATAACGCTCAGGCGTTCTGGCATCAATCAATTTAATGGCTTTTGCAGCCAATTTGTCGCGCACCTGTGCGGCACTCAACCATTGGTTTTCGTCAAGATACGTTCTGAAAATGGCAGGTTTAATGACCGGCAGTGTTGTGGTTACTGCATAGCCTTGCTTTTGCCAATGCTTAATGCCGCCATTCAGCACAGCAACTTTGTCATGGCCCATGCAGCGTAACAGCCACCACAGGCGGCCTGCAAAAGCGCCGCCGGCATCATCATATGCCACAACCTGACTTTGATTGGTTACGCCCCATTGCCCTAGTTTTTGGGCCAATAAAGAAAAAGACGGCAACGGATGGCGGCCGGTCAAGTCAGTGACTTCTGAGGATAAGTCATTGTTTAAATGCGCATAGCGGGCATTGGGAAGATGGCCTTGGCGATAGGCTCTGGCGCCGACATTCGCGTCGGCTAATGAGAAACGGCAGTCAAAAATAACCCAGTTAGAATCATTGAGATGTTGGTTGAGTATGTCTGCCGAAATCAAAGTGGTGTAGCTCATGTTTTTATACCGTTAAGATGATTTTGCCGATGTGTTGACTACTTTCCATGAGTGCATGGGCTTTAGCGGCCTCTGCTAATGGAAAAGTAGTGTGAATTATAGGATTTATTTGACCGTAATCGAGTAGGGGCCAGACCTGTTCGAGCAGATTTCTGGCGATATCGGCTTTAAAGGCAGTTTCTCTGGCGCGCAGTGTCGAGCCGGTAATAGTGAAGCGTTTCAGCATGATGGGCAGCAGGTCAATTTCTGATTTCGGACCTTTTTGTACCGCGATTTGCACTAAGCGCGCATCGAAGGCCATACATTTTAGATTACGCGGAAAATAATCGCTACCTATTATGTCGAGTATGACGTTGACGCCGTTGCCGCCGGTTAATTGTCTGATTTCCTCGACAAAGTCCTGTTCGTTGTAATTAATCGCCGCGTCCGCGCCGAGTTCTGTGCAGAATCGGCATTTGGCTTCGGAACCCGCTGTGACGAAAACTTTTGCATCAAACGCTTTGCCCAATTGGATAGCCGTCGTGCCTATGCCACTGGAGCCGCCATGGACTAATAAAGTTTCGCCGGCCGAAAGTCGGGCGCGGTCAAATACATTACTCCATACGGTAAAAAAGGTTTCCGGTAGGGCTGCCGCTTCGATCAGACTCATGTCTTTGGGTATGGGCAAGCATAGATCGGCTGAAGCCAGACAATATTCGGCATAACCGCCGCCTGTCACCAATGCGCAGACTTGATCGCCTGCCTTCAGACGGGTTGGATTTTCTCCGATTGCTTCTACGGTTCCTGCAATTTCCAAGCCCGGAATGTCAGAAGCGCCTGGCGGCGGTGGATACAGTCCTTTACGTTGCATGACATCGGGCCTGTTAATGCCGGCGGCAGCCACTTTTATCAATACTTGGTCTGCTGAAGGTGTAGGGATGGGGCGTTCTGTTGGCTTTAAAACTTCAGGTGTACCGCTTTCGGTAATTTCGATGGCGATCATTTTGTAAGTCTCAGGCAAGATGGATGAGTTTTTATGGATACAACGTTTTGAAACAAAACGATAATGCCTAATCCGCCTTTGAGTAAAGAAAAATGATTATACTGGATCGGGTTGCAGGTATCATATGCACTGATTGTTTTTCTGTTGGAGATAAAAAATAGATGATTCGTGCAGGTATTGTAGGCGGAACCGGCTACACAGGCGTGGAATTATTGCGGATTTTGGCTTCGCATTCGGAAGTTGACGTGGCAGTCGTAACGTCGCGTTCGGACGCAGGGTTGAGAGTGGATGCGCTTTATCCGAGCTTGAGGGGCTCTATTGATGCGGTATTCAGCCTGCCTGATGAGGAAACGCTGGCCACATGCGATGTGGTTTTTTTCGCTACGCCTAACGGCACGGCAATGCAGATGGCTGAACAGTTGCTGGCGCGCGGCGTCAAGGTGATCGATCTGTCGGCGGATTTCAGGATTAAAAATGTCAAGGATTGGGAGAAATGGTATGGCATGCAGCACGTCAGTCCTGATTTAATTGCCGAGGCTGTTTATGGTCTGCCGGAAGTTAACCGAGCTGCAATAAAAACGGCTCGCCTGGTGGCCTGTCCAGGCTGTTACCCTACTGCGGTACAGTTGGGCTTTTTGCCATTGATTGAGCAAGGCTTGATCGATACCACTCAACTGATTGCCGATGTGAAATCCGGCGTCAGCGGTGCCGGACGCAAGGCTGAACAGGCTACATTGATGAGCGAAACCGGTGAGAGTTTCAAAGCTTATGCCGTCAGTGGGCATCGACATTTACCGGAGATCAGGCAGGGCCTTGAGATCGCGGCAGGAAAGTCGGTCGGTTTAACATTTGTTCCGCATCTAACGCCAATGATTCGTGGGATTCATGCGACTTTATATGGCCAAGTAAATGCCGATCTGCAAGACATTCAAGCGCTATACGAAAAAAGATATGCCCAAGAGCATTTTGTTGATGTGTTGCCTAACGGTGCGCATCCGGATACGCGGAATGTAAAAGGCAGTAACATGTGTCAAATCGCTGTACATCAACCGCAGGGCGGTCGGACGATTGTGGTTTTGTCCATTATCGATAACCTGGTGAAAGGTGCGGCCGGACAGGCGATTCAGAATATGAATCTGATGTTTGGTCTGGCAGAAGAGCACGGGCTAAAGATAGTGGCGCTATATCCATAATTGTTGACTAAAATGCTAGGTATAGTCATAATTTAGCTTAATTTCAATTGCTTAATATTTGTATTTATGTCTGATCCAATTATTTTTACTGACAGTGCTGCCGCCAAAGTAGGCGAACTGATTGCCGAGGAAGGCAATGATAACCTGAAACTGCGGGTTTATGTTTCAGGCGGCGGCTGTTCGGGATTTCAATACGGTTTTACTTTTGATGAAGAAGTGAATGAAGACGATACACTGGTCGAAAACGGCGGCGTAACGGTTCTGATTGACTCCATGAGTATTCAGTATTTGACCGGTGCAGAAATTGACTATAAAGAAGATTTATCGGGGTCTCAGTTTGTGATCCGCAATCCTAATGCCACAACTACCTGCGGTTGCGGATCCTCGTTCTCAGCGTAAAGCTGCTTGCTGGGCGGCCAATTGGCCGCCTTTCCTATCAGGTGACTTCACTGCCTCGGTAAAGCCCACCCAGAATTACCGCTTTGTTTGCTCCAGTCACTTCTTTAAGATTGCCAGGCTGATGGTTTAAAGTCTGTCTGGCTAACCATGCAAATGCTATGGCTTCCACATGGTCTGGATGAATTCCATATGGCTCCGTTGAGTTAACAGGGCAGTTAAGGTTTTGCTGAATTAACTCTAGCAGATAGGCATTATGTATGCCGCCGCCGCAAATCAGTACACGTTCTGTCAAAGGCGCATATTTTTGAATGGCTTCACAAATAGTAATGGCCGTTAAGAAACACAAACTGGCCTGAATATCCTCGGCTTTACAGTTTGCTGATTTAATCTTTTGATTCAACCACGACAGTGAGAAATATTCCTTACCGGTGCTTTTAGGTGGCAGAGTACTAAAGTAGGCATCTTGTTTTAAATATGACACTAAATCATAGTTAATCTTACCGGTTCTAGCCCAATCACCGCTTTTATCATACGCCAGATTGCGGTGCTGATTAATCCATAAGTCCATCAATGTGTTTCCCGGTCCTGTATCGAATCCTATGGTTTTGGAGAATTGATAGGCGGACAAGACCGTAATATTGGCTATGCCCCCAATATTGACAATGCAGCGATGCTCGGTCGGATGATTAAATACGGCCTTATGAAAAGCAGGAACCAAGGGAGCTCCCTGTCCGTTTACGGCAATATCGCGACGCCTGAAATCCGCCACTGTAGTAATGCCGGTTTTCTCGGCAATGATGTTCGGATCGCCAATTTGCAAGGAAAACGGAAGCTGAATGTCAGGTGCGTGGTAAATCGTTTGGCCATGGCTGCCGATTGCAAGGACAGATGATGCTGGAACTTGGGCCTGAGCGAGCAGTGAGTTGACAGTCTCTGCGAATAAATGCCCAAGACGGGTATCCAGAGCACCATAATCTTTAAGGGAAATCAATGTTTCAGGTTCGCTGAGCCGTTGAATCGCGTTTCTGATGTCAGGCGAGAAAGGTAAATAGTCGAACGCAATAAGCTGAGTTTTATGGTTTTCAAAATCAATAAGGCTTGCATCGATGCCATCAAGACTGGTTCCAGACATCAGGCCAATATAAAGCTCAGGCATTGGCTGTTTTAATTATATTGAGATTGTGTTTTTGCAAACAAACTCTTAGCTTTAATCTGATTCAGTTGAGCTAATAGAGGTTGCGTTTGTGATTTGAAGTCAGCCAGTAAGTTTTCACCGATCGGCAAGGAGTTCGGCAGTTTTACTGTTTCCGGATTGCGATAAACACCATCAACATGGAATTCATAATGTAAATGAGGACCTGTAGCCAAGCCTGTCTGACCTATATAACCGATAACATCGCCTTGTTTGACGTGGCTGCCGACCTGTAGGCCCTTTTTAAAGTTGGAAAGATGCGCATAAAGAGTTTCGTAGTGATCCCCATGCTTAATGATGACAACTTGTCCATAACCGCCTTTGCGTCCGCTGAAAATAACTTCGCCGTCGCCCGTGGTTTTTACAGGTGTGCCAGTCCTGGCAGCATAATCGACGCCTTTGTGTGCGCGAATTCTATTCAATATGGGATGCTTACGGTTCAGGTCAAAATGAGAACTGATGCGAGCAAAATCGACGGGAGTACTCAAGAAAGCCTTTTGCATAGACTGGCCATCAGGTGCGTAGTAATTGGCTCTACCTGTCTCATCTATGTATCGAACTGCTGTGTATGTTGATCCCTGATTGTTGAATTGCGCAGCAATGATTTCGTCGGTATTGGTCTCTTTGCCATTAACAACCTTTTTTTCATAAACAACAGTGAAATAATCACCATTCCTTAGATTGGTCGCAAAATCGATATCCCAAGCGAAAATATCGGTAAGTTGCATGATCAATTCTTTTGATAGTCCAGCATCCAGTCCGTCTAGGAATAAAGATGTCTCAATAGAGACATGCGCACTGGCAGTTTTATGGTTGGAATTTTGATTTCGCATCTGCAACGATGCTTCTTTTTCGAACGGCTCATGGGATTCGGCTTCGGCAGTATGGTCCGGTTGATATTCGCCTAGATCCAAGCGAGAAATATTAGTAGGGCTTTCCTTCAGACGCGTTTTATTGTTAGCAATATGAATTGAAGTTGTCTTGATTGAACGGCGTGTAATTACTGAGCGCTTTCGAAGGTTCAATTGGGACAACGCCCGGGATTGTTCCTTGGCAGTTGTTTGGGCGCGGGATTTTTTATTAAGCTTAGAAGAAGCTATATATTTTTTGTGATTTTTAGAGGCAGAGGATACATCATGCTTTTTGGTGGTTGAAGCTATAACCTGTCTTTTGCTCTCTGCTTTAGAAGAAGGGATATTTCTCTTTTTAATAGACTTAGCATGTCCGGAGCGCCTAATTGATGAAGCAACCGTTTTAGTCGTCCCGCTTTTATGAGTCGGTATTGTTTGTGAATAACTGGTAGTTGCTGTAAAGGCAGCGCTTATTCCCAAGAACAAGGTCGTATAAATTCTTTTTTTCACGAGATTATAGCTAAGTTATTGAAACATAAGTGAAACATGTATTGTCAAGAAACTGTCGAGTCCATTTTAAGGGTTTTTAAAGGTTTTACCAAATAATAGACGATATAAAGATTTATTCTATAGAGTGGAGCATTAATTCTATAATAATGCTTTTATATACCCGATAGCGGAGAAAAAACATTGCAAGAGGAAGTATTGGTGCATCTTCTAAGAGGTGCTGACGAAGTTTTAATTGAGCAAGAGCTAGTCAAAAAGCTGGAAGAGGGAAGGCCTCTGCGTGTTAAAGCCGGCTTTGACCCGACAGCGCCTGATCTGCATCTGGGGCATACAGTGCTTATCAATAAACTAAAGCAGTTTCAGGATTTTGGGCACGAAGTTTTGTTTCTGATTGGCGATTTTACCGGCATGATAGGTGATCCGACAGGAAAAAACGCTACTCGCAAGCCGCTGACGCGCGATGAAGTTATCGAGAATGCGAAAACCTACGAAGAACAGATTTTTAAGATTCTGGATCCTGCCAGGACATTGGTGATGTTTAATTCAAGCTGGATGAATGCAATGTCGCCAGCCGATCTAATCCAGCTAGCTGCTAAACATACAGTGGCGCGTATGCTGGAACGGGATGATTTTAATAAGCGTTTTAAAGGCGGGCAGCCTATTGCGATTCACGAGTTCCTTTATCCGTTGATACAAGGCTATGATTCAGTGGCAATGAAAGCCGACGTGGAATTGGGCGGCACTGATCAAAAGTTTAACTTATTGGTTGGGCGGCAACTGCAGGAAGTTTTTGGGCAGAAGCCGCAAGTTGTTATGACCATGCCGATTCTGGAGGGGTTGGACGGCGTCCAGAAAATGTCCAAATCACTCAATAACTATATAGGCATCGCTGATTCCCCTGGCGACATGTTTGGTAAATTGATGTCAATATCAGATGAATTGATGTGGCGTTATTTTGAATTATTGAGTTTCAGATCTATATCTGAAATAAAACAATGGGCACAGGCATGTGAGCAAGGCGCAAACCCACGTGATTATAAAGTCAAACTGGCACAAGAAATTATCGAACGTTTCCATAATGCCGCAGCTGCTAAAAAAGCTCTGGAAGATTTCGAAGCGAGATTTCAGCGTGGAGCTATACCAGATGAGATGGATGAAATAGAGCTGAGTAATGAAGGGAAGGGGTATGGTATTGCAAATTTACTGAAAGATGCGGGATTAACTGCCAGTACATCTGAAGCTATTCGCATGATAAATCAAGGTGCAGTAAAAATTGATGGAGAAAAGATCTCTGATTCGAAAAAAGAGATCCCGACAGGAGCAACACATGTTTATCAAGTAGGCAAAAGAAAATTTGCTCGTGTGACAATTATTGCTTGACGAATGAAAAAAAGCCGGTAGAATACGCCCTTCCTTCGGGGCAGACGCCTCGGCAGGGCTTCAGGGAATGAAGGCAAAGTCGACAAGGTGTTGACAAGCAGAGCGGATCGGTTATAATGGTCGGCTCTTCGGGGCTGAGTTCATCGGCGCCGGGTTTTCCGGGATGGAAAATAAAACGAACAGGGGGTTGACAAACGGGTTTGGCTCTGTATAATAGTCGGACTCAGCGGGGCTTAGGCCTCGAGCTCTTTAAAAGAATGATCGAAATAATTTGTGTGGGTGCTTGTGATGAGTGTTTGGTTGTAACTAAATAGTCGAGCAAGAACCATACGTTGATTCAAATTACGTTAAGTTTTTGGTCGAGCCAAGATTGGTCACTCATCTTCCTGAGTGGCAAAACAAGATTGAACTGAAGAGTTTGATCATGGCTCAGATTGAACGCTGGCGGTATGCTTAACACATGCAAGTCGAACGGTAACAGGCCTTCGGGCGCTGACGAGTGGCGGACGGGTGAGTAACGCGTAGGAATCTGCCTCAGAGTGGGGGACAACTTGGGGAAACTCAAGCTAATACCGCATACGCCCTACGGGGGAAAGCGGGGGACCTTCGGGCCTCGCGCTCTGAGATGAGCCTGCGTTAGATTAGCTAGTTGGTGGGGTAAAGGCCTACCAAGGCGACGATCTATAGCTGGTCTGAGAGGACGATCAGCCACACTGGGACTGAGACACGGCCCAGACTCCTACGGGAGGCAGCAGTGGGGAATATTGGACAATGGGCGCAAGCCTGATCCAGC
>CAYPJI010000013.1:0-3591 GCA_964411045.1 uncultured Methylobacter sp.
CGACGGCGGTAATGGCAAGGTCGGTTTCCGCCGTGAGAAATATGTGCCGTTGGGCGGTCCTGATGGTGGCGATGGCGGCGATGGCGGCAGTGTCTATCTGGTCGCAGCTGAAAATGTAAATACTCTGGTTGATTTTCGCTATCACTCAGTGCACAGGGCGCAGCGCGGCGAGAATGGCATGGCTCGCAATTGCACGGGTAAAAAAGGTGATGATTGCTATGTACAGGTGCCTTTGGGTACACGTGTCTCCGATGCGGAAACGGGCGAGGAGATGGGTGATCTGACCGAAGTCGGTCAGATATTGTTGGTGGCCAAGGGCGGCTTTCACGGGCTCGGCAATACCCGTTTTAAAAGCAGCGTTAACCGTGCTCCGCAATATGCCAGCAAAGGTACTGAAGGCGAGCATCGCAGGCTGCATTTGGAGTTGACGCTGATTGCCGATGTTGGCTTGCTTGGCATGCCCAATGCGGGAAAATCCAGTCTGATCCGTGTCGTATCGTCAGCCCGGCCTAAAGTTGCCGATTATCCGTTTACTACGTTGCATCCTAACCTCGGCGTGGTCAGGATCGATGATCTGCGCAGTTTTGTGATTGCCGATATTCCGGGGGTGATTGAAGGAGCGGCTGAAGGTGCGGGGCTGGGCTTGCAGTTTCTCAAGCACTTGTCGCGGACGCGCCTGTTGTTGCATCTGGTTGATGTTGAGCCTTATGAAAGTTCGGATTCGCCGGTTGAGGCGGCGCGCAAGATTATCCGTGAAGTCGAGAAATGGAGCGATGATTTGGCGCATAAGCCGCGTTGGCTGGTGCTCAATAAGCTGGATAGGCTGCTTGAAGAAGAAGTTGATGAGCATTGCCAGGCAATTATTGATGAGCTTGGCTGGTCGGGGCCGGTCTTTAAAATCTCGGCAATTAACGGGGATGGTACTAGAGAATTAATGTTTGCCATCATGGAATTTTTGGAACAGCGTCGGCGGGAAGAAAGTGAGCAGGAGTGATTTTGCAAAAGCCAAACGAATTGTCGTCAAAATAGGCAGTTCTCTGTTGACCGATGGCGGCCGAGGGCTCAACAAGCCGGCTATTGCGGCCTGGGTGAGGCAAATGGCTGCGCTAAGGCAGCAGTCAATTGAAGTGCTGCTGGTTTCTTCGGGTTCGGTGGCTGAAGGCATGTGCCGTTTGGGCTGGAAAGCAAGGCCTAAGGCATTGCATGAGCTGCAGGCGGCGGCATCGGTCGGTCAGATGGGGCTGGTGCGCGTCTTTGACGATAATTTTCAGCAACACGGGCTGCATGCGGCGCAGGTACTGCTGACGCACGATGATTTATCGGATCGTCAGCGCTATTTGAATGCCAGAAGCACTCTGCTGACGCTGATAAAGATGGGCGTCGTGCCGGTCATTAATGAAAATGATACGGTCGCAACCGAAGAAATCCGCTTTGGCGATAATGATACGCTGGGCGCCTTGGTGGCGAATCTGGTGGAGGCGGATCTGCTGATCATTCTGACGGACCAGAAAGGGTTGTTTACGGCCGATCCAAGTCTGCATCCTGAGGCGGAGCTGATCTCCGAGATCAGTGTCAATGACGGTCGTCTGGATGTGGTGGCTGGCGAAAGCCGTAGTGGGCTGGGGCGAGGCGGCATGTTTACCAAGGTTCGTGCGGCGCGCCTGGCGTCCAGATCGGGGGCTGCTACCGTGATTGCGGCAGGCGCCGTTGAGGATGTGATTGCGTCGGTGATTGCCGGGGCTAACCTGGGGACGTATTTATTGCCGGATATAGAGCCTTTGGCGGCCAGAAAGCGCTGGCTTGCCGGGCAGTTGCAGGTCAAGGGGATGCTGGTCCTTGATGCGGGCGCAGTCAGAGTTTTAAAAAGTGACGGCAAGAGCCTGCTGGCTGTCGGCGTTAAGTCGGTATCGGGCCGGTTTGAACGCGGCGAGCTGGTTTCGTGTGTGGATGAAAGCGGTCAGGAAATCGCCCGGGGGCTTGTCAACTATGGCAGGGCGGATGCAGCGTTGATTGCCGGCAAGAGCAGTTCCGAATTTGAAGCTATTCTTGGCTATGCCGATGATTCGGAAATGATGCACCGCGATAATATGGTGCTGCTGTAGGCTGTAGAAGGGGTAAATAAAAAGGCCGCAACTCGTGGGAGTTCGGCCTTTTTATTTAGTAAGACTAAAGCTTTTATTAAGCGATAGATTTTACTTTTGAATTCAGTCTGCTTTTGCTGCGTGAGGCTTTATTTTTGTGGATAAGGCCTTTATTTACTGCTGAATCGATAATGGGCACAACGGTCTTGAAGGCGGCTTGCGCTTTTTCTTTGTCGCCCGCGTTAACTGCGGCAATAACTTTTTTCACGAACGTGCGTAAATTGCTGCGTTGCCCTGCGTTGCGAATACGGCTTTTTTCCGCTTGTCGCGCACGCTTTTTAGCTTGTGCTGTATTAGCCATAATTTCTCGATTTTTGCTATGTGAGTTAATAAGACCGCATATTATCTTTTTAAATGTTATTATTGTCAAAAAAATAATGCTTAACAATGAGGAGCAGCATTGAGCGGGCAGCTTTTTAAATCGACTGCCGTCGTAGGCGGCATGACCATGATTTCGCGGCTATTGGGATTTGTCCGGGACATGCTGATAGCGCGGTTTTTCGGTGTCAATCCGGCAACCGATGCGTTTTTTGTCGCCTTTAAAATTCCGAATTTTCTGCGGCGCCTGTTTACTGAAGGAGCTTTTGCCCAGGCTTTTATTCCTGCGCTATCAGAGCACAAAGAGTTCGGCAGTCAGGCGGCGTTAAAGCAATTCGTCGACAGGACGGCCGGAAGCTTGGCGTTGGTTTTAATGCTGGTCACGATTCTCGGCATGATTGCTGCGCCTGTGCTCATTACTTTGTTCGCTCCCGGCTTTATCTGGCAAGGATCTCAGTATGAACTGGCCGTGCAGATGCTGCGGATTACTTTTCCGTATTTGTTTTTTATCTCGTCGGTGGCGTTTGCAGGCAGTGTCTTGAATGCACACGGCAAGTTTGCCATTCCGGCCTTGACGCCGGCTTTGCTGAATATCTGCATGATCGCTGCGGCAATCTGGCTGGCGCCTCTGATGGCCGAGCCGGTTGTGGCATTAGCGTGGGGAGTCTTCATAGCCGGCATAGTGCAGTTGCTTTTTCAGATGCCGGCCTTGATGCGCTTAGGCCTGCTCCCGCGGCCGAGATTCGATTTTAATGATGCAGGCGTCAAGCGCATGATGGGCTTCATGCTGCTGGCGATTCTCGGCGTTTCAGCCACGCAGATCAATTTGCTGCTGGATACATTGATGGCTTCGTTTTTAGGCGCCGGCAGCGTTTCCTGGTTGTATTACTCGGACCGTCTGGTGGAGTTTCCGCTGGGTGTTTTCGGAATTGCCGTGGCTACAGTCATCTTGCCGAGCTTGTCGAAAAATCATGCCGCCGACGATGCGAGGGCCTTTTCGAATTCATTGGATTGGGGGCTGCGCTTGGTTTTATTGATCGGCATGCCGGCCATGGTCGGGCTGCTGATGCTGGCCGAACCGATTTTATCGACGCTGTTTCAATACAAGGAATTTGGCGCCGACGATGTGCAG
>CAYPJI010000013.1:3601-18275 GCA_964411045.1 uncultured Methylobacter sp.
TTCTGATTAAAGTGTTGGCGCCCGGCTTCACGTCCCGGCAAGATATGAAAACGCCGGTCCGTTATGGGCTATATGCTATTGCCGCCAATATCATTTTAAATGCTGCGCTGATGTTTCCTATGGCGCATGCGGGGATTGCCTTGGCAACATCTCTAAGTGCGTTTTTAAATGCTTTTTTACTGCTTGGTAAACTTTTGAAAGAAAAAGTTTATCTGCCGGCCGAGGGGTGGGGACTATTTTTTGTCAGGATCCTGTTGGCAAGTGCGGTAATGGCGGCCGCCTTGTATTATTCCGTTGACGTCAGTCAGTGGGGGCAGTGGGATTCCATGGACAGAGTCATCAATTTGATCGTATGGATTGCGATAGGGTGTGCAATTTATGCGTCGGCATTAGTCACGACCGGTTTGAGGTTCAAGCATTTAGTTGGCTGGCATGACGGTAACGTATTCCAATAAAATCCTAGGGCTTCTTGCCGGATTTATTCATTTCGCCGGATTTATGTTTTGAGCCCACATGAAATTGCACATGATAGAATAAAGAATTTTGATTCGTCACATTCATGCGTTTAATTAGAGGCCTGTCTCATTTGGAACCGTTGGAAAACGGTTGTGTATTGACTATCGGGAATTTTGACGGCTTGCATTTAGGCCACAGGGCCGTGATCGATAATCTGGCGGCGCGCGGCAGGGCGCTGGGTCTGCCGGTTATCGTTATGATTTTCGAGCCGCAGCCGCTGGAATATTTTCTGGGGAAAAATGCGCCGTCCCGATTGATGCGCTTGCGGGAGAAAGTGATCCAGTTTTTAAAGCTGCCCGTTGATGATTTACTGATATTGCGCTTTAATCAACAGATTGCCAATTGTGACGCCGAACAGTTCATTGCGGATATTTTAATAAAAAAGCTGAATGTCAGGCATCTGGTGGTCGGGGATGATTTTCATTTCGGCAAAGACCGGCACGGCAATTTTGCCCTGCTGAAGAAAGAAGGCCAGGCGTTCGGTTTCGAAGTTGAAGATACCGGATCTTATTATGTAGACGGTCAGCGCGTAAGCAGCACCCTGATCAGGGACGCGCTGGGCGCCGGCGATCTGGCTGAGGCCGAAAAGCTGCTGGGGCGCTGCTATTCCGTATGCGGACGGGTTGCGCACGGCGACAAGCGGGGCAGGATGATTGGCTATCCGACAGCCAACATACGCATGTTTAGAAAAAATACCCCGGTTTCTGGCGTCTATGCCGTTACCATGACCGGCATAGACGGCCAGGAATTCGAAGGGGTGGCGAATGTCGGGACGCGGCCTACGGTCGATGGTGGCTCAAAAGTGATACTGGAAACACATTTGTTTGATTTTAATAAAGAAATATACGGACGTTACGTGGAAGTGCATTTTAAGCGAAAAATCAGAGATGAGATGCGTTTCCGGTCGCTGGATGAACTTAAGGCTCAGATCGTAAAAGATGTGGCGAATACTAAAAAGATTTTTGCTGAATTAAGAAACGTATGACGATGGACTATAAAAAAACACTGAATTTACCTAAAACCGCCTTCCCGATGAAGGCCAATCTGGCGCAGCGTGAGCCGGATCGGTTAAAGAAATGGCAGGAGGCCGGCCTGTATAGCAAAATCAGGGAGCAGTTTGCCGGTAGCCCCAAATTCATTCTGCACGATGGCCCTCCCTACGCCAATGGTGAAATTCATATCGGGCACGCAGTCAATAAAGTCCTGAAAGATATCATTGTCAAATCGAAAACGTTGAGCGGTTTTGATGCACCTTATGTGCCGGGCTGGGATTGTCACGGCCTGCCTATCGAATTAATGGTGGAAAAGAAAGTCGGCAAGGCCGGCGTTAAAGTATCTCCGGCGGTTTTTCGCAAGGCCTGCCGCGAGTATGCAGGCAAGCAGGTCAATATTCAGAAAGAAGCGTTTGTGCGTCTCGGTATACTGGGTGATTGGGATAACCCGTATTTAACGATGGATTATGCCTTTGAGGCCGATATTGTGCGCGCATTGGGAAAAATCAGCGCCAAAGGACATTTGACCAAAGGCGCCAAGCCGGTGCACTGGTGCACCGATTGCGGTTCGGCGCTGGCCGAAGCGGAAGTCGAGTACGAAGACAAGCATTCGCCGGCCATTGACGTGCGTTTCCAGGTTATTGATGAAAAAGCGTTTATGGCGAGCTGTCATCATGTCCCCGAGCATGAAGGCGAGGGGCCTTTATCGGTCGTCATCTGGACCACAACACCGTGGACACTGCCTGCCAACCAGGGCGTTGCCTTGAATCCGGATCTTGACTATGCCGTGGTTCAGTGCGAGAAAGACGGCAAAAAAGAGCGTCTGGTCATAGCCGAAGTCCTGCTTAAGGATGCGATGGCGCGTTATGACATCGAAAACTACCATGTCGTTGCCTATTGCAAAGGCGCGGCGCTGGAACATCAGTTGCTGCAGCATCCTTTTTATGATCGTCAGGTACCGATTATCCTCGGCGACCATGTCACGACCGATGCCGGTACCGGAGCCGTGCACACGGCGCCAGGGCACGGTCAGGATGACTATGTGGTCGGCCAAAAATACGGCTTGCCGGTCGACAATCCGGTCGGCAACGATGGCGTTTTCCTGCCTAATACCGAACTGTTCGCCGGCGAGCATGTGTTCAGCGCCAATGATCATGTGGTGGCGGTGCTCAAAGAAAAAGGCAAGCTGGCGCATGAGGAAGCTATCCTGCACAGTTATCCGCATTGCTGGCGCCATAAAACGCCGATTATTTTCCGGGCCACGCCGCAATGGTTTATCTCGATGGATAAAAACGGCTTACGCGAGCAGGCGCTGAATGAAGTCAAGCGGGTAGCCTGGATTCCGGAGTGGGGTCAGGCGCGTATTGAAAGCATGATGGAAAACCGGCCTGACTGGTGTATTTCGCGCCAGCGCACCTGGGGCGTGCCGATCGCCTTTTTTGTTCATAAAGAAACCGGCGAATTGCATCCGCGTACGCCTGAATTGATCGAGCAAGTGGCTCAACGCATCGAGCAAAAAGGCATAGAAGCCTGGTTTGAACTGGAAAAGGAAGCGTTGCTGGGCGAAGAGGCCGCATTATACGAGAAAATGACCGATACGCTGGATGTCTGGTTTGATTCCGGCGTCACGCATGCCTGTGTTCTGGAGAGACGCCAGGAGCTGGCCTTCCCGGCCGATCTGTATCTGGAAGGTTCAGACCAGCATCGCGGCTGGTTCCAGTCATCGCTGCTGGCTTCGACGGCCATGAATGATGTGGCGCCTTATGAAGCCGTATTGACCCATGGTTTTACTGTGGATGCGGAAGGCAAGAAAATGTCCAAGTCCAGAGGCAATGTGGTTGCGCCGCAGGAGGTCATGAAGGCGTTAGGCGCCGACGTCTTGCGCTTATGGGTGGCGTCGACCGATTATCGCGGCGAAATGTCCGTATCTGATGAAATCCTTAACCGGACCTCGGACGGTTACCGTCGCTTGAGAAACACGGCCCGATTCCTGCTATCGAATCTGGACGGCTTCGATCCTGCCGAGCATCTGGTCGAGGCGAAAGATTTGCTGGCCCTGGATCGTTGGGTCGTGGATAGGGCCTATGCGCTCCAGGAAGAAGTCCGGGCCGCTTACGAAAGCTATCAATTTCAGCTTATTTTCCAGAAAGTGCACCATTTTTGCGTGATCGATCTGGGCGGCTTTTATCTGGATATCATCAAGGACCGCCAATATACGGCCAAAGAAGATTGTCTGGCCAGACGTTCGGCGCAAACGGCCATGTATCATGTGCTGGAAGCGCTGACTCGCTGGCTGGCGCCCATCATCAGCTATACAGCCGATGAAATCTGGAATTATATGCCCGGCGAGCGCAGTGAATCGATATTTCTGGAAACCTGGTATCAAGGCCTGTGCAAACTGGACGACGAGGTTGCGATGAACCGCGAGTTCTGGCAGAAAGTCATGACTGTCCGGACTGTAGTCGGTAAAGAGCTGGAAAAGAGCCGTGCGAAGGGCGAGATAGGCGCTTCGCTGAATGCCGAGGTCGAGCTGTATTGCAATGCGGATTACTTTGATGCCTTAAACCGCTTGACCGATGAGTTGCGCTTTGTCTTTATTACTTCAAATGCCACGGTAATGGCCGATCAGGCTTGCCCTGATGATGCCGTTCAAACCGAGATTGACGGCATCAAGTTAAAAGTTGTCGTGTCCGGGCATAAAAAATGCGTGCGCTGTTGGCATCAACGTCAGGATGTGGGATCGCATGCCGATCACCCTGAACTTTGCGGTCGCTGCGTTGAAAACGTGGCTGGCGCTGGCGAAAACCGACAATTTGCGTGAGTACTATGTTGAAATGGTTATGGTTGTCATTATTGGCAATAGCTCTGGATCAGGGCAGTAAGCTCGCCGTCGACAGTTCGATGCAGCTTTACGAGTCTATCCCGGTCATGCCGTATTTTAATTTGACGTATGTGCATAATCCCGGTGCTGCTTTCAGCTTCCTGAGCGAAGCGGGCGGCTGGCAGCGCTGGTTTTTTGCAGGGTTAGCCATTGTGATTAGTGTAGGCATTACTGTCTGGCTGGCCAGATTGAAAAAACATGAGACCTTGCTGGCTGTCGCGCTGGCGCTGGTTCTTGGCGGTGCGATCGGTAACTTAATTGACCGGTTGTTGTATGGTTATGTTATCGATTTTCTCGATGTGTATTATGATTCCTGGCACTGGCCGGCCTTTAATATCGCCGATTCGGCCATTACGCTGGGCGTGGTTTTGATGCTTGCCGAATCATTTGGCATTGGGCAGTCCAAGCATGCTGAACAGGCATAGATCGTCGCCGGGCTATTAGGTATTCAATAAACTGAACAGTTTCTGCCAATCAAACGATGCGCCCGGATCGGTTTTTCGTCCGGGCGCAATATCACTATGTCCTGTAATGCGATCTGTCGATAGCTGCGGATAGGTCTCAAGCAGCAGGCGAATCACTGCCGCCAACTGCAGGTATTGTGCGTCTGTGTACTCAATCAGCTCAGTGCCTTCAAGTTCTATGCCGATGGAGAAATCATTACACCTCTCCCGGCCTTCATAAACCGATTTCCCGGCATGCCAGGCGCGCTTGTTAAAAGGCACATACTGCACGATTTCTCCCGTCCGCCTGATCAATAGATGTGAGGACACCGTCAGCTGATAGATATCCCTGAAATAGGGATGCTTGTCCGGGTCGAGCTGATTGCAGAAGAGCTGGTCAATATAGGGCGTGCCGAACTCGCTTGGCGGCAGACTGATGCAGTGTATGACCAGTAAGGAGATATCCGTAGCATCGGTTCTTGCGTCAAAGTTTGGCGAAAAAAGACGGGTAATGTCAGTCAGCCAGTGATTATCTATTTTCATGAAATTTATAGAGGAAAAAACGGAAATAGAGCACAGAATTCACGATAAAAATGCGTATTATCTGTCAAAATAATAATTTAGGTACAGTCTTGGTTTGGCAAAGACTGATTATTTATTTTGCGGAAGAAACATGGCTATGAACATACGGCAATATACAGACATTAGCAAAAGCACATCGAATGATGCCGAAATTCTAGCTAAATTCAAATCGATTTTTTATCACTACATCGAGCCATTGGTTGATGATTGCTGTATGCGGATTGATTTCGAATTCGGGCTGCAATCAGGAAAAGATCGCGAGAAAACGGATTACAGAAAGCAGTTGGAGCACGTTCAGGCGGTTCGAAGAAAAATAAAGCAAAATTACTTACTTAAGGTGGGCGATGCTTTTCATTTTACCCCTCAAAAGACGGTAAAAAATCCGGATCAGAAAATAGATATGGCTTCTGCCTCGCTAGCCAGCGATGCTATGGTAGAGGAAAGTCATGTAGTTGCTTCGATTATCCGCGACTGCGAGCGTTCTTTTCAGGGGCAGTTGCATCAGATGAACAGGCAGATCTCAATCAAGATGGGAAGACAAGTCTTTTCTGACCGTAATAACCCGGCCTCACCGGCAAATCTGGCTCATGCTTTGGCCGAGGTGATTAATCCGCTGAAATTAACCACCAAGTTTCGGGTTGCCGTCTATAAATCATTTGAAGATCATGTGTTTAGCCAGCTAGGCTTTATCTATGGCGAATTGACCAGAGGGCTCGATTCAGAGTGTGAAATAGCCTCATACGATGTCAGTGAAATTAGGGAAGCGTCTGAACCTTCTATCGCAAGCAGTGAATTGATAAGCCGAGATTTTCAACTATTACAGAAAAAACTGGATCAGTGGCGTTCAATGCACACCCCATCGGCTTATGATTTAATTCCGAAATCCGGAAGTGCAGCCATCTATGAGCATTTTGAAATAACACACGCGCTGGAAATTCTTGGTCAGCTTTATGCTTTCGAGGATGCTGATCGGGAGATCGGGAGCCCACTGAAATGGCGAGTCATTAAAAAGCTTGAAGAGCTAAATTTCAGCGGCGATATCAAGGCATTGGCCAAATGCGATGAAGATATTCTGGATTTGGCGGCTTTGATTTTTGGAGAAATTAACAGTGACGATACACTGACAAGCGCTGTAAAGTCCGCCTTGCTCCAGTTGGAAATACCCTGGGCTGCGGTTGCATTGGGACAATACAGCGTCTTTACCGGTATAGACAATCCTGTCAGGCGCTTATTGAATGATTTGTTTGCTGCCGGGCAATTTTTAAATCCGGCTGATCATAGTGACCGCCTGGTTTACGAGCGCATTGCCGACGTCATAAAGCTTATAACCAGAGAAAATGGATCTGGGCATGTTCATTGGGTAAATGAGGCAAGCGATTTTGGGCGTTATCTGGAAAAACAAAAACAGCGGGTTCAGATTCTTGAAGATCGCTCCAGACAGTTAATGCAAAATAAAGAATCGCTGGAGCTGAGCAAAAAAGTCGTAGCCAAGACTATTGATGACAGTATACAAGGAAAGGAATTGCCGGCAGTCATAGCCGATTTTCTGCATGATGTCTGGCAACATGTTTTGCTGATCGATCACGTCCGCAGAAATGAAGAGCCGGAACTTTGGGTAAAATCGGTACGGGCCATGGAAGAGTTGGTCGTCAGCGTGTTGCCTCCGAGAGATGATGATGAAAAAAAACGGATATTAAAATTTTTGCCCGGCATGATCAAAGAACTGAGATACGGACTGGATCGAATTTCATACGATAAAAACGCACAGTCACGCTTTTTTAAGGATCTTGCGGTACGGCATATCATTCTGATGGATAGTAAAGATAAAAAAAGAGAGCTGGGTAGTGTTGTTAAAACCAGGCCGGTTGTGGAACATGGCGCGAGCGTCAAGCCCGAAGTCATCGTGGACGAGTGGAGCGAACAGGTAAAAAATATTCCTGAAAACAACTGGATAGCTATCGATTTCGAATCGGAACGGCAATGGGGCAAGCTGATATGGAAAAGTGCGGAAACGGAAAATATGCTGTTTGTCGGCAAAAATGGCGCAAAAATGCTTGAACTTAAAGTCCAGGAACTCGCTGAAAAATTTAGACAAGAACAGGCGGCTATTGTAACCTTGGACGAGAGATTCATTGTAGAACGAGCGCTTTCCAAATTAGACAGGTTATGACAGAACAATCAGAAATCGCAGAAGTAAAACCGTTTCTTGATGAAGACATCGGTTCGGGAGATATTACAGCGGAAATCATTTCCGAAACAACGCATGCCGAAGCCGAGGTTATCACCCGGGAAGCCATGGTAGTCTGCGGCCGTGCCTGGTTTGATGCGGTATTTAAGGCGTTGAGCCCCAGCGTCAACATTGACTGGTTGGTGAGTGAAGGCGATAAGGTCGATAAAGACACGCTCCTTTGCAGGCTCAGCGGTCCGGCGAGAAGCCTGTTAACGGGAGAACGTACCGCGTTGAATTTATTGCAGACTTTGTCAGCTACGGCAACGGTCGCCAAGCAATACGCGGAAGCTGTCGCCGGCACCGGCTGTAAAGTGTTGGACACTCGCAAGACCATGCCAGGACTCAGGAACGCACAGAAATACGCGGTAGCTTGTGGCGGCTGCCATAATCACAGAATTGGACTGTATGACGGCGTATTAATCAAGGAAAATCATATTATGGCGGCAGGTTCTATCGCCAAGGCTGTTCAGGCCGCGCGCGCCAAAACATCGGTTCCTGTCGAGGTGGAGGTCGAATCCATGCAGGAGTTGGAGCAGGCTATCGCGGCCAAGCCCGATCGCATTATGTTGGACAATTTTACTCTCGAAGACATGCGGGCAGCGGTAGCGCTGAATGCCGGGGCTATAGAGCTGGAAGCGTCGGGTAATATCGGCCTTGACAATATACGCACGATTGCCGAAACGGGAGTCGATTATATTTCCATCGGCGCATTGACTAAAAATGTCCGCGCCGTTGACTTGTCGATGCGCATTAAACTGGTAGCCGGCAATGATTGAAGATCCTGACAAGCTGTTCAAGCAAATCAGTCATGGCATCTATGTCATAGGCGTCAGTGACGGAATACATCAAAACGCCTTTACGGCGGCCTGGGTCATGCAGGTCTCTTTTGATCCGCTGCTGCTGGCGTTGAGCATTAATCCCCAGCATTGTTCCTATAAGCTGCTGCAGGCGAGCGGTATCTGTACCGTCAATGTTCTGGGGCTGGATCAGCAGGCTATTGCCGAGCATTTCGGCCGCCCCGGAGTCAAAGACAAGATGGCTGCTTTTCAGTGGCTGACAGGCAAAACCGGAGCGCCGATATTATCCGAAAGTCTTGCTTATTTTGACTGCGAAGTCAGTCATTATACTGAGGCGGGCGATCATAAAATTGCGGTCTGTAGAGTCATTGATGCGGCGATGCTGAATCAAGGCCAGCCGCTATTATATGTCCAGACCGGCGATATGGATGGCAGCAGCGCGCTTTATGCGGAAAGCGTTGAATAAAAGTTGTAAGCACATCAATGACAGCAGTACGCCGAGCGGTTAATCCAGCGCCGCGTTAAAGCCAGCGGCAATCGCCTCAGTCAATATATTCATATTTTGTGACGATTTTTCTGACGCCAGCGGTCCGCCGGGCTGCTTCTGTGGCTGCCGCGCCTTCATTCTTGTGCACCAGTCCCATCAGGTAAACTACACCGTTTTCGGTGACTACTTTGACTTCTGTGCCGTTGAATCCGGGTATCGTATTAATGGAAGCCAGCGTCGCTTTCAAGTTTGCGGTAATCAACCCATCATTAGTGCGCGCTTGCTCTGAGCTGGGCTTGGCAAGCAGTACGGCATTGTGTATCTGTTTTATATTAGGGATGGTGCGGACTATGGCAATGATTTTATTGCGCAGGCCCGCGTTAGGGGCTTCGCCCGTAACCAGGGCCATGCCATTGTAAGCGGTGACATTTACGTGGCTGTTCTCTTCTATTTCTTCATCGGCTCTTAATGCGTGGGATGCATTGGCTTCTATGGATTGATCCATCAATACGATATCGCCGTGGCGGCGTTCATTGAGTGGTTTGCCGGTTGTTGCGCAACCGTTCATGGACAAGCCGATAACGAACAGCAGAGATAGCAACAGATGATTTTTCATGGATTAGCCGCCGAAGAGTTGATGGTCGATTAGGTCGCACAGGCAGTGCGTAATCAGCAGGTGTACTTCCTGTATGCGTGCGGTTGAGCTTGACGGCACGCGAATTTCTATATCAGTTTCATTCAATAACGGTGCAATCATGCCGCCGTCATGGCCGGTCAGGGCGATGACTGAAATATCTTTGTCGTGTGCGGTAGTGATTGCCTTGGATAAATTGGCCGCATCGCTGGCGTCGGTGTATGCGACCAGGATATCGCCGCCCTGTCCGAGCGCCCGGATTTGTTTCGCGAAAATTTCATCGAAATGATAAGCGTTGGCTATGGCTGTAAGGGCAACCGTGTCCGTGGTCAAGGCGATGGCCGGCAATGAGGGGCGTTCGCGCTCGAACTGGTTGAGCATGGCCGAGGATAAAAACTGGGCATTGGCCGCCGAGCCGCCATTTCCGCAGGACAATATCTTTTTGTCATTCAGTAAGGCGGCGACCAGGCGCTGCGAGGCAAACTCGATAAGCTCGCAGAGGCCGGCCATGGCATCCTGCTTGGTCTGAATGCTGTCAGAGAAATGATTGATGATTCGGTCTTGTAGGCTCATTGAAATTGCAGGGTTAAAAGGCGTTTTGTATCCAATCTATAGTGCCATTGCCGGAAATGGCGATAACATCAAAACGAATAGGCCTGTCTGTCTTATTGGCTGATAAATAATGATGAGTCGCCGCTATTATACGGGATTGTTTCTTTTGTGTAACACTCTCGAGCGCGCTGCCGTATTTATCGGATTTGCGAAATCTGACTTCGATGATCACCAGTGTCTGCTTATCGAGCATGACTAAATCGAGTTCGCCCTGCTTGCAGCGGAAATTGCGGCAAACCGGTTCGAATCCTTTGGCGAGCAGGAAACGATAGGCCTGCTCTTCGGCGTTTTCACCGCGGATCAAGTGGGCTGCTTTCGCTTTGATTTTATTCAGCATGCTCGTCCATCGGCAACAATGTCTGCGCGGGCTGATTTTCATGCGTGGGAGGCGTATTGATAGTGTCAATCAGTTCAGGCCGCCCATCCATGAATTTGGCGCAAGCCAGTTCGCGTTTAATGCGCCCGTCAGGCATCAGTGACAAGATTCCGGTGGCTCCGGAGTAGGGAGCGATATCGAGCTTATCCAGTTGGGCGATCAGGCTATAGGCATCGATACCCATGGCGATCAGGCGCAAATAAGGACTGGTAAATTGTCTCCAGATGTCTTGCAGAGCGCTCATGCTGAGGCCATCCTGACCGGAGCCGAGCAGCCAGGGCGTATCGCAAAATGTTATCTTGTTGAGGTCCTGGTCCAGCGCCGGATCGGGCTGGCCGCTGTAGACAGCCGGCAGTGCGTAAATGGGCAGGTTCCCGGCTTGATAATATTGCAGTTGCGGATTGATCAGGCGTGCTTCGCCGCTATAAGCGCTTAGCAAGAGCGCATCGGCATCCTGCCGCTGTCGAGGCGTATAGGTCAATGAGGGTATCAATTGACTGATTTTATGATGGCGGCTCTCGCTTTCATCGATATTCAGCAGCTTTTTAACGGCCGGGGAAAAGTCGGTGGTCTTTGGATTATAGCTTTGCAACTCAAGAATTGAGCCGCCGACTCCTTGCCAGTTTTCTGTGAAAAAATTGGCTATGCGTTTGCCCTGATCGTTTTCCGGAATCAGCAATAAGGCTTTTTGACGGCCGTCCAGCCAGGCCTTATGGGAAATCTGTTCAACGTCATCCATCGGGCTGAGGCTGAACTGGTAGAGATTGTGTTTCAGCAGTCCCGGAATGTGGTTTAAAGCCAGTACGGGAACGTCAAATGCAACAGAGTCCGCAAGACTTTGAATGTGTTCTTTGTTTAGCGGGCCGACAATGAATTGTGCTCCTTCAGTGATCACTTGATTATATAAAGCGGCTGCGGTTGATTGTTCAGTATCGTAAAAGCGGATAATGGGTTTTGAGCCGTTGCTGTCCTGACGATCGTAGGCGGCCATAAAACCGGCGCGTATGGCTTTAGCGGCTTGAGCGAAAGGGCCTGATTCGGGAAGTAAAACGGCGATCGATAAGGACTGTGTATCTGCGTTTTCGGCCCTGTTTTTCAGTAAGTAAGAGTTGGCCGGATGTCCTGGAAAAATTTCGCGCCATTTTGCCAATCCGGCATCAAAAGCGGCTGGGTCTTGCTCTTTTAGTTTTAATACGCTGGCCAAGGATAGCCATCCGGCCAGTTCATCCTTTGCCTCATGCGATTGCGCTTGCAAGGCGGATTCTGGCATTAGGCTTAATGTTTCAAGAATGGCTGCATGGTTGTCGTCGCGCTCATCAGGCGAGTTTAATAACTTGCTCAACTCGATTCTGGATTTGATGCTGTCCAGCAGGCGGCCGGTCAATGAAAACGCAAAGGCCTGTGATTGAAAGTATTTGGTTCTATTCTCCGGACTTAGCTGCTGGGCTTGAATTAACTCCAGTCTGCCGAGAGCTTGCTCGGCTTCGCCCATGTTGAGCGCAATCTGGACATAGATCAGATTCAGCTGGCTGCGTTGCTGAACGGACAGGGCGGAGGGATCAAGGTCATCGGCGAGTTTTTGCGCTACATCGTGGCTGCCGGCTTGAATCAGGGCGTCAATAGCCTGAAGTTGGTGCCGGCTTTGTTCGGGAGACAGTTCGCTGGCAGGTTGCTGGTATAATGGCAGTGCCGGTTCGGTTAAAGGGGCTTGCACGACAGGGGTAGTCTGCCCTTGAGGCAGGCCATTATTGTCGGGCAACATGGCGCAACCGGAAAAAAGCCATAAGACCGGAAGCGAGACATAGAGTAATAGCGGCTTATACCTTGGCCGTATCTTAAAATCAGAAGTTTTCAAGTGAGAAAGTCCAATGCCAAGTCAATGCGGCAAATTATATGTTGTTGCTACGCCGATAGGTAATTTAGCAGATATTACCTTTAGAGCGGTGGAAATATTAAAACAGGTTGACTTAATTGCCGCGGAAGATACCCGGCATGTCAAAATGCTGCTGCAGCATTATGGCATCCACAATAAAGTGGTGTCACTGCATCAGCATAATGAGGATACGGCTTCGGCTGGCCTGCTGGAAAAAATGAGACAGGGTCAATCAGTCGCGCTGGTTTCAGATGCCGGTACGCCGCTGCTAAGCGATCCGGGTATGCCGTTGGTGCGCATGGTGAAAGACGCGGGAGTGGAAGTGTCGCCGGTGCCGGGCGCTTGTGCATTGATCGCCGCATTATCGGCGGCAGGACTGCCGGTTACGAAATTTTCTTTCGAAGGCTTTTTGCCCAGAACTTCATCGGCGCGGCAGGCATTTTTTCATGAAAAACTGATGTGTCCGACCACCTGGGTATTTTATGAGTCCAGCCATCGGATTCTGGCCTCGTTAAAAGACATGGCAGAAGTACTGCCGTTGGATCGTCAGATCGTCATTGCCAGAGAATTGACCAAGCTGCATGAAACCATTGTAAAGACCAGCCTGGACAAGGCGTTGGAATTGGTCGAGAACGACGAAAATATGAGAAAGGGCGAGTTCGTCGTCATTGTCGATGGGGCGGTCGTGGATAAAAAAGAACAGATTATTACCCCAGAGCAGCAGAAACTGCTGGCCGTGTTATTGCGAGAATGCTCCATTAAAACCGCCGTCGCGATGGCTGTGGAAATCACCGGCGTTAGAAAAAAATTGCTATACCAGGCAGCGCTGGATATGCAATAGGTAAAAGCACTTAGTTTATCCGTTAATAGTATTCGTCAAGGTGTTGGTTGAATAAGTGTGACAGATTAAATAATACGTAAAAGCACTTAGGCTGTCCGTTAATATCATTCGTCGAGCAGTCAGTAAACAAGTGTGATAAGCTATGCATTGAAAGAGTCGGCTGAGCAGTCGCTGTTTTATCGCAAGATAAGGCGGAGGAAAGTCCGGGCTCCATTGGGCAGGGTGCCAGGTAACGCCTGGGGGGCGCGAGCCTACGGAAAGTGCCGCAGAAAATATACCGCCAGCCTTCGGTGGCTGGTAAGGGTGAAAAGGTGCGGTAAGAGCGCACCGCGCAACTGGTAACAGGAGCGGCAGGGTAAACCCCACCCGGAGCAAGATCAAATAGAGGAACAGACGCGTGGCCCGCGCGGTTCCTGGGTAGATTGCTTGAGCTGCAAGGTGACTTGCAGCCTAGATGAATGGCTGTTCTAGACAGAACCCGGCTTACAGGCTGACTCTTTCTTTTGTTTAAACCTCAAATTTTCGAGAGGTTGAATTCATAAACATTTTTGAAGTTGTATGAAAATGTTAGGTAAATATTGCCGCAGTTCCTTCCCATTTCTTCCCGCTGTCACCGATAAAGCCTGCCGAGCTTAAGGTGCCTTACCTTTAAAGTATTACTACCATAATATCAATTAACTTTCTGATAAAGCATAAGATTTATTTGAAGGTATTTTATGCGTTTCAACCTGTCATTCAAGGTTACGTAAGTCATTGTCAAAAAAGAAAGATTATTAATGAAATCCTCCTTGACTCAAGCTGGTTTGAAAACTATAGTGAATTATAGTGGTGAAAAGTGGAAAAAAATGGTTTTTTTGGGAATTCGAGGTAAATCTTGTTTCGAGGTATCAGCTCAATCACTCTTGATGATAAAGGGCGTCTTGCCATTCCAACGCGTTATCGTGAGGAATTGCAGGAGTGCTGCGATCGTCAGATGGTTGTGACAGTTGCCGTGGATGAGCGATGTGTCGGAGAGCACGGCTGTTTATGGCTGTATCCGCTGCCTGAATGGGAAAAACTCGAACAAACGATCAGTAAATTGCCTACCTTGAATAAAATGGCCGGCAAGTTAAGACGTTTCGTTATTGGCAATGCTTCCGAGTGTGATATGGACGGGCAGGGAAGATTGTTATTGCCGGAAAAACTCAGGACGTACGCGCGCATGGACAAGAAAATTGTTCTGGTTGGCCAGCTTAATAAGTTTGAAATCTGGAACGAAGAGGCATGGACGGCAAAAGAGAATGAATGGCTCAACGGCGATGATGACGAAGGGTTGGAAGATCTAGGGTCATTATCCTTTTAAGACGGGAGATTTGTTAGTGAAACATTTGCCCGTTATGTTTGCGGAAGCTCTGCAACAGTTGGCGATTA